>JBOGJX010000326.1:0-3168 GCA_050745285.1 Terriglobia bacterium | reverse complement strand
GTGGCATTTATCTTTTGCGGCAGCGGCCTTTGCGGCCGCGACCCAAGCCAAATGTCATCCTGAGCAAAGCGAAGGATCTGCTTCTGCCGCACACTCTCCTGGGAAAACGGCAGGTTGTTTGCGGTGTTTACCGTGAGCCTCTTCGCTACGCTCTGAGCGATTCGAAGAGGAGCGAATCGCTCAGAATGACAGCCAAGACGAGTTTTCAGCAACCTGGTTGTGCAGTTTCTTGAGGGCGCCCGTAGGCCTATTTCGATGTCAGCACGTAATGGCCAGCTTGTCTGAGGTGAACAATCACGCGCTGGCCGCCTTCCGCTGACGCGCCAGCCTGCGTCTGGCCGTTGACCTGGAGAGTGACCTCAGCCTGAGCGACAGGCATGGAAACCGCCGCGTCCGTACCAGGCGGCAAGTCAACCGTAGCGGCAAAATGACCATCCGCATTAGGACGATAATCCACTTTAATAAGTCCTCGGGGCGTGGGTTCCGCTCCCTGCGCCCACTTAAGCCCCGCAAGTTCCGGGCGAATCGAGACCTGGGTGAAGCCGGCGGCGGTGGGCTTGATTCCCAGAATTTCCTCGCTCAGCCACGCAGTAGGGCCGCTCGACCAGCCGTGCGCCAAGCTCACAAAGTAACCCTGCCCGAAATCAGCGCGCAGCATCCGGTGCCAACCGTGCATGGGCAGCCCGAGATTATACGCTTCCCAAAAACTGGTCGCACCGCGTCTAATCATTCCACCCCAATACGTGCGCATCCAGTCCAAGGCAGCTTCAGAATGACCCGCCTCCGCCATGGCGGAAATGACATAAAAATTGTAATAGGGGGTGATGCGGAATTCGTCCGGATGGGAAAGAACCTTTTGCCAGATCGTTTGAGCTTCCGGAGCGCTGGCAAGACCCGAGTAAATGGCCATAGCGTTCGGTTGCCAGCGGCCACCAAATGTTCCGGATTGCGGATCAAGCATGTATTTCAGCGCGGCGCTGCGGATCGTTTGGGCGCGCGAGGCGAAACGGGCCGCGTCGCTCGAATCGCCCATTTGTTGCAGAAGCCACGCGCCCTCGTGGAATGCGGCATAAAATTCAAACTGGGTTGCCCGCTGCACGTTAGGAGCGGCTTCACGCAATGGGCGTGTGTTGCCCCCCGAAAGCAGGCTAAACGAGGGAGCCAGTCCCGGCGACCAATCGACAAACGGCCACGCATGATGGCGGTTGGTAAACACGCTCCGGTCATCGAGCTCGCTTGCCATGTAGTCAAGAAGCTGGACGAGCGGACGCTGAATGGACCGCAGATAATCCATGTCACCGATATGCCGGTAATAATCCGTCTGCCCCATCACCCAGAATGCGGAATAGCCCGGAATGCCATTCACATCGCGATCGACCGGGCTGCCCGCATCGCGGATCAGATGGTCCATCGTCTGCTGCATCAGAAACCGGTCGGCAAACGCAACGTCAATCACGTGTCCGCTCACGTCCAGGTCACCCATCCAGCGCGCGCGGTCACGCTTGGAAGCGTCCCATATGTCATCCTGCATACAAAGATGGCTGGTGTAGGCGCCAACCTGCCAGATGCGATTGAGCAGCGGATCGGAAGACTCAAACGAGCCCTGGTAGTGCACGGGGTAGTAGATATCGTCAAGTTGGATTGTCTTGATGCGCAGCGGAGATGGGCCGGACAGGAATCGCAGCTTAACGTACCGGAATGCGCTCTTTGGGCCATAAGCCGCGGCATGGGGCGGCACGTCGATATCATCTACATCTAAGTACGGTTCCTGAAGTGTTTCGCCAAGCGATTCGCCATACTGAATGGCAAGCCGCATCGGCGCGCCGGAATCCGAGATGACTTCAAGCCGCCCGGTTGACTCGCGGCCGAAGTCAAGCACCAGACTTGGATACTCGTTTTTGAGAGTTGCGTGAGGGGGCAGATCGACCGTGAAAGCACCTGACGGGGCGGGGCTGAGTTGATCTCCTGCGGCTGCAAGATCAGCGATGTTGCGAAATGCGCCAAGCCCCGGAAAGACATCAAGCGTCGCCGCCGCCCGGATGGGCACGCGGGCCAGAAACGGCGAAATGCCATCGTAGCCGGGCCACTGGTACAGTCCGGCATCCTGGTTGGCCTGAAAAAAATCAATGTTGCTTTCAATCCCTCCTAGAACAGCCGCGCTTTGCCAGCCTTGGTCGTCAAAATCCTGTCCGTCCCATCCGGTTTGTTGTTGGGTGCTATATCTCCAGCCTGGGCCGGTCATGAGAATCGCCGTGCCGTTCACGCCAAGCGGCTGCGGCACGATTTTAATCACCAGCCGCCGGCCGTCGGCGACTGCAACGGCTAAGACATTTCGCCCGGCGCGGAGCGCATGGCTCACATCGAGCCTTAATACGTATGGATGGATCTTTGCCCCGGGATCCTGTTGAGCATTTGCTAGGAGCTTGCCATTCAGATACACGCGGATGCGCTCTGGACCCGCCGCGTAGAGCGTTGCCACCCTTGGCATCGCCGAAACCTCGAAGCTCCGGCGGAAATACACCCATTGCGGAGTGTTTCCGGCCGTAGGAGACCAAAACTCGCGCCCACCTTTTGATGGTCCCTGGACCCAGATATATTGTTCCGGAAGTGGATGGTGTATTTGAGATTCGAGCTTCGGGGATTGGACTTTCGCCGTAAGATCCAGTGGATTCGGGCCATAGGGTTGCTGGACCGTCTGGCCGGCAAGGTTCAAGGACACTAATGC
This sequence comes from Terriglobia bacterium, assembly GCA_050745285.1. GTDB lineage: Bacteria > Acidobacteriota > Terriglobia > UBA7540 > UBA7540 > RH2-MAG17b. Next base: position 443 of record JBOGJX010000326.1, on the reverse strand, counting down.
GAGCAGAAAAAGGCTGCTCGCAACCATCAAACATCTGCGCATGATGAACTCTCCACACCACGTCGGGATCGGGTCTTTGTTCTACTTCGCGTTCAAGTTGAGCCGAATGATCTGAGGCACACGGAAGGGCACGGCCAGCGTTTCCAAGAAAAACGGCCGCGCCGGAAAAGCCCTCACCCACCACGACGGGAAGAACTGCTTTCCCGCGCCACCCTCTCCCGAAGGGAGAGGGCTGGCCTCTTTACTTTTTCCCACCCTCTCCCTTTGGGAGAGGGTGGCGAGCCGAGCGAGCCGGGTGAGGGGTCTTGACCGAACTTTTCAGGGCAGTCGATCATGTCGCTTGGCGACACCCGCAAAGCATGAGGATTCAGTCGGAAGGGCACGGCTTCAGCCGTGCGTCGGACCATACGTTTGACCTTCTTCCGCTGCGGCGATGGGCGAGC
>JBOGJX010000325.1:0-5455 GCA_050745285.1 Terriglobia bacterium | reverse complement strand
GTGCGGCGCCGTCGAACTGCTCCAGATTGTGCTTTGAGCGCATAGGGACGGAATGAAGAGGGGACTGCTCAACAGCATTATCATTATGGAAATTACGGCAGCCAGCCCAGAAGGCCGTGCGATTTTCTTGGATTCCATCAAAATATTTTCTCCTTGCAAGTGGCCCCGGCGATCCGGCTGGAAAGCGCGAAACCTCCTGGTATGAGATCGTTTTTTTTAATTTGCAACCAACGTCAGCTAGCACAAAAAGGGTCTTGCGATTGAGAATTCGTCATCCTCGCCACTTCAGCTATGTTCCTGTCCCGGAAAGGTCTGTAATCGGCAGTTACAGTCGACTTCTTAATAGTGGTTCATGCCGTTTGGCGATATCCGCAAAAGGTGAAACTAAGGCCGGACGGGCATGGCTCTGATGGCTGCGCAACTGATGCGGCTGTGCCGGCGTCGTCCTCGCCGCCCTGCGTTGTCCTCAATCATTTGGGCGGCGAGACGTTGCCGCCAAGCGCCGCGTGGGAAAGCTGGCTGTGTTGCGGATACGAGGAACGAAGGGCAGGGAATGCAAATTCTTAGCGCCTTTTCCACTTTGTCGCTGCTGCCGACAGATTTGTCAGGCACCGCACGCCACTGGCCATTGGCCGAAAAGTAGCAAATTACCTTTTAAACCACACGGAGTTCCTCGAATTCCCTGGTTCTTGACCTCCGAATTCTGAATATAAGGATTGAATGGCCTAGAGCTACGCACTTAAATGCTTATCTATCGCACGATAAAATCTTCCTCCTCCGTGAAATAATTACATGGCTAGGGTGTTTTACTTTCCAAAATCAAGTCATGACAGTATGGACAATCAGAAGAAATGGAACGAGCAATTATTGCCAAGGGCCTTCGACTTCCCAAAATCAAGTCCTGACGTGACCCAAAAAACGGACCTTTCAAGCATCCCTCCGGGACGATAAGAGGCTGCGGCGCGCAAACCAAAGAAGGCTACGGAGAGGGTACGACGGCTTGAGCTTGGTTAGAGTCCGCGCTCTCCACACCCCGGGAATCGACGGCCGTAGTCACATAGTAGTAAGGCTGCCCTGCCTGGACCGTCTATCGGCATATGTCGTAGATACCTTGAGGCGCCATTCTTGACCGAAGCGGCGCGCACGCCTTGGGAAGGGGAAGTGTATATTTACCAATAAGTACACTACCACTTAGTTATCAACTTTTAAATAGTTATTAAAGTAATGCTCATTTAAGGCTCGACCTTCCAGTTCAGTGAAAATCGACCTCGGCCCTGCAATTTTTGCCGGGTTCTGGCAGTGGACAAAAATTTATGGATGAAGATCAGGTCAAACGCTTCGAGAAACTTGAAGAAAAGCTGAGGTGTCTGGAAAACATCGCACTTTCTGGCTCCAAACCCAACGAAGGTCGAGAGGGGATTGAAGAGAATCTCAAGCGCAGCGAACGCCGCGCAGATTCGACCGGCCTTCTTGTGGCAGGCGCCGCCACCGGAAAGCCTGTCGAGCGCATCGAGCAGGAACTACCGGATGCGGCCTCAATTTGGTCCGCCAAGATCAGTAATAGAAATCCTGGGCAAGCCTCCCTTTCGCATCAGGTCCTTTGCGGTGAGTCAAGCCCACGATGGAATCCGCCTATAGAACCGAACACGCCACGAGCGACGGCCCAATTAAGTGTTCGTGAAGCCCAGGCACTTAGAGAATGCCGGGAGCGGCTAGACGGTCTCGCTCAAGATACCATTGGAGAAACGCTTCGCCAGCTACGTTCTTTGGCCGATGAGCTGATGCCTGTTCTCCATGTAGACATGCAGAAATCGTTGGAACGGTCCGCAGACGCTTTAGTTCTCCGGGCGGCGCATTCGATTGAACGGCAAATTCAGATTGCCACCGGCTGCAGCGTGGATGTGGCATTACAGCGCATGAAGTTTGGCGTGGCGCGGGCGGCGGGTGAGACGATAACCCAAGAAAACAAAGGGGGCGGATCTGCCGAGGATGGCGGAGGCGGCGAAGGAGAAATAGTGCGAACGCTGATTCCCATCGTCGAAGAAATTCAAATTAAGTCGGCGGCGTTCTTTGATGACTTACACCGTCTACTCCAAAATACTTTCCGGGCCTTTGAGGAGAAAGCCATAAAGCAGATTGATGAGGAGTTCAGGAAGATCGGCGAGGAGTTGCTGAGGCGCGAGGTAGGCCGGCATCTACCGCTTGGTGAAGCGCGGGAGAAACCAGATGGGAAGATTCAACCCCCACGTGGTGGTTTAGCGATTGAAGAACAAAAAACTTCTCTCGAATGCGCGGTGAGAAATCAACCAATCGGTTTTGGGGCAACTGGCTCAGCGGGACCAAGCAGCGGTCCAAAGCCGCGGGAGATTAACCATGATGGGTCTCAAAGACCCGATGGCGGAAAACCGCGCACCAACGCTCCGAGGTGGCGAATCCTGGGCCTTGGTGGCCAGTTGCTTTCCGCCGTACTCGCTCTCTTTTGACTCTGCTATTAGTCCCAACCATGTTCACTTCAGCTCAACGTAGCTTCCGGCCCGCAGCCAATCCGCATGACATGCGCCTAAAATCTTCGCACCGCGACGAAACGTTGGCTAAATACGCATGGTCGCAATTGCAGTTACGTATTTTCCCTCACCCGGCGCGGCGGGAAGCACTCTTCCCCGCGCCACCCTCTCCCGAAGGGAGAGGGTGGCCCAGCGGGCCGGGTGAGGGGTTACTACGGGCACAAAAAATACGTCACCGTAAATATGAACAACAGCACTAAGTGAACAGTTTGGGTTGAATCCTGCGCCCTTTCGCTCCGGTCGTGAAGCTGGCGAAAAACCCGGGCCGCGCACCCTATCCTATGAAGAACGTCGTCTTCGGCACCGCAGGGCACATTGATCATGGCAAGTCCGCGCTGGTGATGGCGCTGACCGGAACCGATCCCGACCGTTGGAAGGAAGAGAAGCGGCGCGGCATCACGATCGACCTGGGCTTCGCCCATCTAGATTCCGCCGCCGGATTGCGCATTGCCCTGATTGATGTGCCAGGGCACGAGCGCTTCGTTCGCAACATGCTCGCGGGCGCGACCGGCATTGACGCCGTGTTGCTGGTCGTGGCGGCGGACGAATCCATCAAGCCGCAGACGCGGGAGCATTTGGAGATTTGCCGCCTGTTGGGCATCCGGCGCGGCCTTGCGGTGGTCACGAAGTGCGACTTGGTGGAACCCGGAACACTGGATCTGGTACGCATGGAGGTTCAGGATTTCGTGGCGGGATCCTTCCTCGAAGGCGCTCCTATCGTGGCCGTGAGCGCACGCACCGGGGAAGGGATCGAGACCCTCAAGGCGGAGATGGCCCGCCTGGGCGGCGAAATCGCCGCCAAGCCCGTCCATCTGCCCTTCCGCCTCCCTATTGATCGTGCCTTTGTGACCAAGGGATTTGGCCCCGTGGTCACGGGCACGCTCATTGCAGGAAAAATTGAAAAGGAATGTGAAGTGGAGGTCTTTCCGCTTGCGCGCCGGGTGCGTATACGCGGCATCCAGGTCCACAACCACCCGTCGAGTGAGGCCGTGGCGGGCCAGCGCACCGCTCTGAATTTGGCCGGGATCGAAGTGCCGGCCATCCGCCGGGGCATGATGCTCGCACAACCGGGTGATTTCAAGGCCACAGACCGGGTGGATTGCGCGCTCTGGCTGCTCCGCTCGGCGCGGGCGCTTAAAAACCGGGCGCGGGTCCACTTCCACTGCTGGACGGCGGAGATGCTGGCGGAAGTGGTTCTTTTCGATGGCAAGGAGTTAACGCCGGGCGAGCGCGCCTACGCTCAGTTGCGGCTGGGCGCGCCGGGATTGTTCTTGCCCGGTGACCGCTTCATCATTCGCCAGCTTTCGCCCATGGTAACGATTGGGGGAGGCGCGGTTCTGGATAATTTCCCCTCGCGTCCCAGCGCGGGCAGCCCGGCAGCGCGCCTGTTCCTCGAAACCTTGGAGCACGGTGACGCGGCCACGCGCCTTGAATTGCTCGTGCGGCAAGACGCGGAAGCCAGCCTCGCAGAAATGGCCGCCAGGATGGGCTGGACGTCGGCCGAGGTGGCGCGAGTAGCCAGAGAGCTTGGCGGGAAGCTTCTAATTTTAGGCCAGCCCCCCAGCCAACTATTGCACGCAGACGCCGCCAGCGTGCTTTCCGACAGCATTTTGCAGACCCTCACCCGTTTCCACGCCGCGAATCCGCTGATCGCCGGGATGTCCAAGGAAGAGCTTCGCGGCCAAGCTCGCCCTGCGGCAAATAAGCCGTCTGCGCTTTCGTTCAGCGCGGTGCTCGAAGTCTTGCGAGCGGCAGGAAAAATCAAGGTCCGTGATGATTTGATCGCGCTTGCCGGGCGTGAGATTCAACTGGATGCCGCGGAGCTCGCGGCGAAGGAACAAATCGGCCGGGCCTTTGAAAGCGCGGGGCTGCGTGTGCCTGGGGCTGCGGAGGTTTTGGCCTCTCTTCGCATCGATCGCGCGCGAGCTGAGAAAATTCTGCAGATTCTCTTGAAGGAGAAAACGCTCCTCAAGATAACAGAAGGTCTCATTTTTCATCGCGCAACTTTGGAGGGCTTGCGCAGGATGCTCTCGGACCGCAAGGCCCAAAGCGAGCGCCTGAGCGTTCAGGACTTCAAGGGCCTGACGGGCGTGAGCCGCAAGTACGCTATTCCGCTGCTTGAATATCTGGATCGCGAGCGCGTCACGCGCCGGAGCGGCGATGAGCGGATTATTCTTTAACAGGTTGCTGCCCCCCCCATGCAAGGGTACCGCGGCTATTTTACATCGCCACAACCCCAGTGCTCTCACTAGCCCAATGGCGGCATAAAGCCGCCGCACCACATTTTTCAGCAACCTGTTAAATTAAACGCCGGAGCGATCTCTACCGCGAATCACCCTGCTGCCTTGAATCCTTTGCCGTTTTCGATGCGATCCACCCAAGCACTCCGAACGCCGGTACGACGTAGGGGAAGATGCCGTACAAGGTGTCGCTTGCAGAATGCGAATGCCGGTCGACTGCGACGAAGACCTGCGCGCAGAATAGAATCGTCAATAGAAGGCAAGTCCACCCTTGCCAAGCCGTCGGAAAATAAATCCACCCCACTCCTTGAACCACGAATTTTTCATTTTGACAGCCCTCCTAAGTCGCGTCGTTCGATTAAACCATGACCCTCACTGGCCGTTAAATGCAAGCACTGGATTTACCTGAGGCGAATCTTCGCTTTCTGCAGGCGCGAGATGGCCATAGCGGCGCTCGCGGGACCGGAAGGTCCTGACGGCTGCCGCGAGATCGTTGGCGTTGAAATCGGGCCACAGCTTACCGCTGAACCAAAGCTCCGCGTAGGCCAATTCCCATAGCAGAAAGTCGCTCAACCGCTGCTCGCCGCCGGTGCGGATGACCAGGTCTACCTCCGGGTCTTCGGGGCAGGCGTGGCTTGCCACGGCCATGAG
>JBOGJX010000324.1:0-3662 GCA_050745285.1 Terriglobia bacterium | reverse complement strand
ACGCCATTGCGGAAGAGCGCGTTCTGACTTCCAATTACGGCGCCCAGTATGGCCAGGACGCTTCCGGCACCATCATCGCGGCCATCAAATCGGGGACCAGCCAGTTTCACGGTGACGCCTACGAATTCAACCGCAATGAACTGTTCAACGCCCGCAACTTCTTTTCCTCGGGTCGGCCGTCCTACAAGAAAAACGACTACGGGTTTACGCTGGGTGGCCCCGTTTATATTCCCGGCCACTACAACACGGACAAAACCAAGACGTTTTTCTTCTGGTCGGAAGAATGGCGCAAAGAAGTGAACCCGAACGTATTTAACGTCGGAGTGCCTTCCACCCAGGAGCGGCTCGGAGACTTCTCGGGCGTGTGCCCGAATCCCAGCAACACCACCAGCCCGTTTGCGGACTGCCCTGTGGATCCTTCCACCGGGACGTACTTCCCTGGAAACAAAGCGCCCATTGACTCGAACGCTCAGGCTTTAATGCAAATGATCTCGCCTCCCAACTCCGGTAGCGGGGCTCTTTCCTTCTACCGCGCTACTCCCTCTTATCCTACCGGCTGGCGCGAGGACCTCATTCGCGTGGACCAGAACATCACACCCAATGTCCGCATGATGGTCCATTATATTCATGATTCGTGGAACACCGTAGAGCCTACCACGCTGTGGAGCACGGCTTCTTTCCCTACCATTAACACCGATTTTAGCAGTCCGGGCACGAACTTCGCGGCGCAACTCACGGCGAGCGCATCCCCGACTTTGCTGAACGAGTTCATCTTCGGCTATAACGTCGACCACATCTATCTCAGTAACGTGGGAGCTTGGAAACTCCCCGCCAACTTCACGATGAAGGGGCTTTTCAACAATGGCTTTGGTGGCAAGCTGCCTGGAATCGGCTCGATTTGCTGCAGCGCCAGTGATAGCGCGGGTTCTGGTTTTGGCGAAGACGCCGGCTTCATGAATCCCGCTAACTCGAATTACAACGCCAACCCGATTTACACGTTCAGGGATATGGTGACGAAGATTTCCGGCAATCACAACTTGACATTTGGAGCGGATTTCATCGCCTATCAGAAAAACGAGAACTCCGGAGTCACGCCGAATAATAACGGCAACTTAACCTTCAGCACGAGTTCCCCCGTGACCACCGGCAACCCCTGGGCCGACTTCTTAACGGGCCGGATTGCCCAATTCCAGCAACTTAATTCGGAGCTCAAATACTATATCCGCTACAAGACCTTTTCGCCTTACATCGAGGACGACTGGCACGTCAGCCGCCGCCTGACGCTGAACCTGGGTTTCCGGGCGGAAATATTCGGCACCTACTACAACAAATATCACTTGGAGTCGAGCTTTGACCCGCGGGCATACAACCCGGCGAGCGCTCCGCAGATCGATGTGGACGGAAGCATCACCGGCCAGGCCGGCGCTCTCGTGCCTGGTGTCGGCAATCCTTTCAACGGCCTGATCACCTGCGGCAAAGGCAGCGTCCCAGCCAGTTGCATGAAGGGTCATTTATTCAATCCCGCGCCTCGTTTTGGTTTCGCTTGGGATCCAACGGGCCACGGGATGACAGCTATTCGCGGCGGTTACGGTCTCTTTTTCGATCACATGAATGGCGATGAAGTTAACACAGAGTCCTTGGAAAGCACGCCACCACTGGCGCTGAGTCCCTCGGTGTTCAACATCGTTGGTTACGGGAACGTCGGCGGCACGGCGTTAAATTTCCCTCTTAACGTTACAGCCCTTGAAGGTCAGATCTACTGGCCCTACGTGCAACAGTGGAACCTGGATGTTCAGCGCAACATCGGTTCAAATACCGTGGTGAGCGTGGCCTATGTGGGTAGCAAAGGCACGCACCTTACGGACCAGAGGAACCTCAACCAATTGTCCCCGGCACCCATTTCCCAAAACCCATTTGGTCCCGGACAGCCGATCACCTCCGCCAATTGCGGTTCTCCTTTCACCGGACCGGACGGAAAGCCCGTGACCGGGCAGGCAGCCATCAATCTGAGCGTGGCATGCGGCAACAACCCTGATCCTTATCGTCCATTTACAGGCTTTGGTAATATCACCTTACTTGAGTCGCAGGCGAACTCGGACTACAACGCCTTGCAGGTGTACCTGCGCAAGACCGTTGGTCACCTCAATTTCAGCCTTGCTTATACCTATAGTCACTCCCTCGACGATTCCTCAGACCGTTACGACGGTACCTTTGTCAACTCCTATAACTTGAGAAGAAATTACGCCAGCTCCAGCTTCGATGAGACGCACATCTTGAATGCCAGCTATGTCTACGACTTCCCGTTTTTCCAGCGCTCTTCGAGCCGGCTGTTGCGGGATGCGATCGGAGGATGGGAAATTTCTGGAATCACGGCTTTCCAAACCGGCACTCCTTTCAGCGTGACCAATGGCGGCTTGGGTGGTTTAGCCGGAGACTCTGCTGGAGTCGGCAACGGGGTCGGGACGGGGTCATTCCCAGACGTCTGTGGTAATATCCACGCCGCTCCACCCCAAGCAAACGTGCCGGGAATTATTGGTCCGCTGCTTTATAATCCAGGGGCCTTCTGCGCTCCGCGTGGGCTTACGTTTGGCAACGCAGGGCGCAACATCCTGCGTAACCCACACCTTTTGAACTGGGATATGGGCTTGTTCAAAGACATTCCGATCCGCGGCGAGAAAATGCACCTCCAGTTCAGGGCCGAGGTGTTCAACGCTTTCAATACGACAAACCTGTACGTTTCCTCGGCTCTAGGGACGGGCCAGAGCGCCTCGACAAGCTGCTATGGCGGTCCCAATAACTCGGCGGGCGACCCAGGCTGCATTGCAACCACCGGCTTCCTTCAGGCAAGCAGCGCTCACGACCCTCGAATCTTGCAGTTTGGATTGAAGCTATTGTTTTGAATACGCGGAGGAAACTGGGGCAGAGATGGCGCAGGAAAAGAAAGGAACTCTGTCGAGTTGAATCGGAGAGATGCAAACTTTGAGTAAAATCTACGACGCTCTGATCGTGGGTTCCGGCGCCAGCGGCGGTTGGGTGGCCAAGGAGCTTACCGAGCGCGGGATGAACGTGCTGATGCTCGAAGCCGGCCCCCCGCGCATTCCTTCGCGCGACTTCACCGAGCACGTCTGGCCATATCAATTGAAGTTCCGCGGCTTCGGCGACACCAAGACCCTGCTCGAAAACCAGCCCGTGCAGCGCCTTTGCTACGCCTGCGACGAGTACAGCCACCAGTTCTTCGTAAACGATCACGAGCATCCTTATACTTTTCCGCCGGACAAGCCCTTCATGTGGATTCGCGGCCGGCAAGTGGGTGGAAAGACGTTCTGTTGGGCCCGCGAGAGCTATCGCTACAGCGATTATGAATTCAAGGCCGCCCGACGAGATGGCTATGGCGAGGATTGGCCTTTCGACTACAACCAGCTTGAACCCTATTACGACAAGGTAGAAAGCTTCATCGGCATAAGCGCATCGCGTGAAGGTCTGGAGCAAATGCCGGACGGGAAATTCCTCCCGCCGATGAATTTGTCCTGCGGCAATTTAATGGCGAAGCGTGTCATTGAGGCAAGGTTCGGGTGGCGTGTGATGCCCGACCGCGTGGCGAATTTGACCGTGCCGCACAACGGGCGTCCCGCGTGCCACTATTGCAATGAATGCCAGCGCGG
>JBOGJX010000323.1:0-3434 GCA_050745285.1 Terriglobia bacterium | reverse complement strand
TGCTAGAACAAACATCGGCGTTGGCAAGAAGAAGCAGCACCGCTTCTGGGTTAACATCTCGTATTTAGGTCCAACACTATTCGCTTAAGCAGGATGTTGCCGCTCTGCGCCCCATGTAAATGTCTGTCATTCTGAGCGCAGCGAAGAACCTGCTTTTTCCACGGATACACAAGTGGCTCCTTCGCGGAGTTTACCGCGAGCCTCTTCGCTACGCTCAGAGCGATTCGAAGCGAAGCGAATCGGCTCAGGATGACAGGCGAATTAGCTGCGGTGGAGAGGCGCGCTGAGTTTAAGTGAACAGTGTTGTGGTCAAATCGTAGATTTCAGGTGACATGAATGTTGCCCTTCTGCTCGCGCCTTCAATCGACATTCCTTGTAAACCAAAGGGGAACTACTGCGAAATGGCGCGTGAGCCGCATGCAGCAATGTCCGCGATTGAACAGACGGGCCCGCCGCCTAGCCCAGGCTTCGCGCTCCCGGCGCTGGAAGCCAGGATCGCAACAATCCGCTCCGCGGCATGCCCATCCCATTTTTCGGGTATATTCCCTTTCCGCCGAACGTGCAATTGACGTGCGACCGTAGCCAGGATTCCCGGCGCCTGCACACCCGCGAGGAGGTTGGTTCCCTCGGTCATTGTCACTGGCCGCTCGGTATTTTCTCGGACGGTGACACACGGGATCCCTAGGCAAGTGGTTTCCTCTTGAATGCCCCCCGAGTCGGTGACCACCAGGGCGGCGTGGTTCATAAGACACAAGAAATCCAAATAGCCCAGCGGCTCGGTAAGGAGAATGGCGGCGCGGCCATTTCCGGCGCTGGCAGGAGTATCCTTGTGGCGCGCACCACTCCAGTCAAAGTAATGGCCCAGTCCAAACTCCCGAATGCGATTCCGGGTCCTGGGGTGGGCGGGAAACACCACGGGACACTCCTTCACAAGTTCGTCAAGTCCCTCCAAAATGTTTACAAAGGCTTGACGGCGATCAACATTGGCAGGCCGATGCAGAGTGAGCAGGGCATAGGGGATTATAGTGGGTGGCGAACCATTGCCGTCCATGCCGTTGCGGAGTCCTAGGTGATCAAGAACGGTCGATCTCTCCGCTTTCTCCTTACAAGCTAGCAAGGAGTCGATCATTGTGTTCCCAACAAAGAAGACTTTCTCGGCGGGAATACCCTCTTGTGCAAGATTCTGCAAACCGCTCGGCTCCGTGACGAATAGTAGGTCTGAAAGATGATCGGCTAGGATCCGGTTGATTTCCTCAGGCATGGACCGGTCGAAAGAACGAAGTCCGGCTTCCACGTGTGCGATCACGGGCCTCATGCCTTCAGAATCGAAGGTGGACTTGGCGGCGACCAATGCGCAGGCAAGCGTTGAGTTTACGTCACCAGCGACGATGAGGGCATCCGGACGGACTTGGTGTAAGACGGCTTCAAACCGTCTCATGATCTCGGCAGTCTGGGCAGCATGGGAGCCGGAGCCCACTCCAAGGTGAACATCCGGCGCCGGCAAGCCGAGGTCCCTGAAGAATGATCCAGACATAGCTTCGTCATAGTGCTGCCCTGTATGCACAAGTAAATGTTCAAGCATCGGGAAGTCTGTTGCGGGATCACTTTCAATCCGCCTCTGATTGAATTGTGCATTGTGCCTTCTGATCGCCGCAATGATAGGAGCCACCTTCATGAAATTCGGCCTCGCTCCAACCACACTCATGATCTTCATTAAGCTCAACTCCGGCTCTGCCATAAACGGCAGATCGCTTTTACCGCGAGGTCTGCCCTGAAAATTCCGGTCAAGATGACGGAAGGGCACGGTTTTAACCGTGCCGTAACGGAGCCTTTCCCGGGTATCTCTCCCGCTGCGGCATGGCTGAAGCCATGCCCTTGCGTCCTCATTTTCATGCTTTGCGGGTGCCGCAAAGCGACATGACCGACTGTTCCGCTAATTTGGGCAGCCGTGAGGGTAAGGTCGGCACTCATGCCGGACCCGCAGCCCTTGCGGCACGCCGCTGCTTTTATTGACTAGTTGTATGTATCAGTAAACAGGGCTGCATTAGCTTCGGAGGGTCTCAGCAATCGAGGTTAAGTTACGGACTATCACGCCCAGCGCACTTTGCTGTCCATTCTTGCCCGCCGGTTCGGCGTGCCTCCATCGCCGGGTCAGCACAACCCTTTTTCGCAAGTCTTCGGCGTTCTCGATTAGGACCAGTCGGCCCTGCTCTGCCAAATACCGGTCCACGGCTCCGATTTTGCCTCGGAATATGCTGTAGACCGGCACGCCGAGCGCAGCCGCCTCGCGATTCATTGTGCCTCCACCACTGATGACCAAGTCGGAGTGCCAAATCAGATTGAGGCCATCAACAGCACGCTCAGGGATGATAATCTTTTCGGTGGAAAAGAGTTTGGGCCACCTGCGCCGCACCGAATTTTCTTGGTTGCTGTTGCGCGGCAGCAATACGATCTTGGTCTCAGGCGCCTGCCCAAGAAAGTCAATTGCAGTGTGGAAGAGCGCATCGCTCTCGGGGTTCCGGTAATGGGCTTCGTCTGCAGGCGGGCGCACTGTAACTACCACACCGTTGCCTGTGAGTCCGAGCTGATTCCGGATTGAGGGGTCCGGTGTGAAGCTAGGGACGTATACGTCTTCCTTAATGCCGGGATACCGGAAGACGCGGCACTTATCAATATGGATCGCTGAATCAGGAATCACCTCTGGGACCATGACCCATGTTGGACTTATGAAGAGATGCCGGGCAAACTCGTAATCGAAAATCACTACGGAGGGGATCCCTCTCATTACAGCCGCAAGCAACTGTGAGCGGGATCCGTGGGACAAGGCCAAATCGGGCTTTGCCCCCACCGTCGTCGGAAACAGTTGCAAGGCGCGAACACATGAGCCATAAACCTTTAGGATTGTGTGTTTTCCGTAGTGGCGCCCAACGGGCTTATAGGTGAGGCCGAAGAGGTTTGCCAGTTGGCAAACCTGGAAGGCGTCTCGGGCCGTCAGCGTCACAGAATGTCCCTGCCGTTCAAGCGCCTTGATGATCGGCGCAAAAAATGGGACGTGTGGAGAATTATCTAAATCGATCCAGATATTCATCAGCGGAAATGCCTAACGACGCGGTCCTGGAGGTGGCATGATGGTGCTGCAAGGAGGGGGCGAGCCGTCGAATACTCGCAACCCTTCAAATCCCTCATGTTGCGAGCGAGAGTGGTTGTTGAGGAACCGACCTTTGCTGGGTTGCCGGCCACGATGGCCATTGAGGTCACATCCTTGGTGACAAAGCGTCCAGTACCCGTGAGGCGCAGCGCGTGGAATCATTAGCAGCAGATCAAACTCATCCTGCTTGGGCGTGAGCCGTTCCCAGACTGTTTCCCGCATGTAGGCCGCATTCTTTCTTGGTCGCCTCTTCCCACCACCAGCGGCCCTCGCGCTCGTGCTGCCC
>JBOGJX010000322.1:0-6733 GCA_050745285.1 Terriglobia bacterium | reverse complement strand
GCGCAGCACATCGGCGAAAGCCGCGTGCGCACGATCGCGCTTCAACCCACCGACGGCCTGGTCCGCGGGATGCAGGCCAAAAGCCTGGGGCATCCGGTCACGGTTCCGGTCGGCAACCAGACGCTCGGGCGCGTGCTGAACGTGATCGGCGAACCTGTGGACAAAATGGGACCCGTTGCCACCGAAAAGCGTTGGCCGATTCACCGTCCTGCGCCGGCGTTTGAGGAACAAGCTACCGAGCTGCAGATGTTCGAGACCGGCATCAAGGTCATCGATCTGCTCGAGCCGTATCTGCGCGGTGGAAAAATCGGGTTGTTCGGCGGGGCGGGCGTCGGCAAGACGGTCATCATTCAGGAATTGATTTCGAACTTGGCGACTAAGCACGGCGGCGTTTCCGTGTTCGCTGGAGTGGGCGAGCGCACGCGCGAAGGAAACGACCTGTGGCTGGAAATGACCGAGTCGGGAGTGATCACGCCGGGGGATTCTGAGAAGTCCAAGGCCGCGTTGATTTACGGACAGATGACGGAGCCGCCTGGCGCGCGGCTGCGCGTGGGGCTGACCGGACTGACTGTGGCGGAATATTTCCGCGACGTCGAGGGGCAAGACGTGCTGCTCTTCATTGACAACATTTTCCGCTTCACCCAGGCAGGCTCCGAGGTTTCGGCGCTGCTTGGCCGCATGCCCTCCGCCGTCGGCTACCAGCCGAATCTTTCCTCGGAAATGGGCGAATTGCAGGAACGCATCACGTCCACAAAAAAGGGCTCGGTAACATCCGTGCAGGCAGTTTACGTTCCTGCGGACGATTTAACGGACCCCGCTCCGGCCACGACGTTTGCCCACCTCGACGCCACCTCCGTGCTCTCGCGACAGATTGTCGAGCTAGGCATCTACCCGGCTGTTGACCCGCTTGCTTCCTCATCGCGCGTGCTTGACCCGAGGATCGTGGGGCACGACCATTACAATGTGGCCCAACAGGTGAAGGCCATCCTGCAAAAATACAAAGACTTGCAGGATATTATCGCCATTCTGGGAATCGACGAGCTTTCAGACGAAGACAAACTGACCGTTGGGCGCGCACGCAGAATTCAGAAGTTCCTCTCGCAGCCTTTCTTCGTGGCCGAGCAGTTCACCGGCCTCGAAGGGAAATACGTGAAGCTCGAAGATACGATTCGAAGCTTTAAGGAATTGGTGGAAGGCAAGCACGACGATGTGCCCGAACAGGCGTTTTACCTGGTCGGCTCCATCGACGAGGCCTTGGAAAAGGCGAAGACGCTCAAAAACTAGTGACCAGTGACGAGTGGCAGGTGTCTTTTTCTTTCTTGAATCCCAGCCCTCTCCCTGTGGGAGAGGGTGGCCGTAGGCCGGGTGAGGGTTGCGGTAAGTTCTTAGGCCACATCGTTGCAAAAATTTTCCATCCTATGGATACAACACTTCCCACTCAGATTGATCTGCAGGTGGTCACGCCGGAGCGCCGGGTAATTTCCGCCACAGTCGCCGGTGTGACGCTCCCGGGCGCAAGTGGGCAGCTCGGCATTCTACCTGGCCACGCGCCGCTGGTTTCGGAGCTTTCCCCGGGCGTTCTTTCATTCGAGCAGGAGGGGTCTGCGCGCGCTCTCGCTATCAGTTCGGGCTTCGCCGAGGTTTTGCCGGGGCGCGTAATCGTGCTGGTGCAGACGGCGGAGGCGCCGGAGGATATCGACATCGAGAGATCTCGTAGCGCGAAGCAACGCGCTGAGGAAAGGCTGAAAAAGCCAGCGGCCTCTGAGGCGGAAATGCAGGAAGCTCAGGCGGCCCAGGAAGATTTAAAGCGGGCCGACGCCCGCATTGAAGTAGCCGCGCGGACTACCACGAAGCCTCGCTAGTATAGCGTTTCATAAAAACATATCCTATTAGATATCTTTCGTGCTAGACTGAGGGCGTGGCGGGAAAATCCCGGCGGCCCAAGTTGATTCTGACCTCCGACGAACTGGAACGGCTCCGGCAGTTGCGCCAATCGCGGACAGCACCTTGGCGGGAGGTGCAACGAGCGCATATTTTGTGGCGCTACCATGCGGGGGAAAGCGTCACCGAGATTGCGCGTGCGGTCAAGATGACGCGCAAGAGCGTCGGCAAGTGGATTGGAAAGGCTTTGGAGATGGGCGTGGCGGCGGCGGCGAAAGACGCCTACCATCGCCCCAAAGCCCCGGTGATTACCGAGGAGGCCAAAGCTTGGGTGGTTCACTTGGCTTGTACCAAACCGAAGGAACGGGGGTACGCGGCTGAGGTGTGGACGCGAAAAGCGCTGGCCCAACACGTCCGGGAACACGCGGTGGAAGCGGGATATCCGTCGCTGTCGAAGGCGGCGAAGGCTACCGTGCAGCGAATTTTGGCGGAGCAACCTTTGCATCCGGAGAAGGTGAAGTATTATCTGGAACGGCGCGATCCTGATTTTGAGGCCAAGATGCGCGAGATCCTGCTGGTATACCGGGAAGTCGCCTTGCAAAATCAGCACCACGGCGGGCTCACCCCGGTGCTGGTAACGGTCTCCGTGGATGAGAAACCCGGGGTGCAGGCTCTTGCCAACACCGCGCCGGACCTGCCGCCTGTGCCCGGCGAGCACGCCACACTCGCGCGGGATCACGATACAAGCGTCTGGGGACCTGCTCGATTCTGGCCGCGCTGGACCTCCACGATGGCCATGTCACAGGCCGGGTCGAGCGGCGCCACCGAAGCCGCGAGTTCATCGCCTTGCTGAAAGATTTGGATCATTACTATCCGTCCGAATGCACGATTCGGTTGATCCTGGACAACCACTCGGCGCACCTTTCCCAAGAGACGCGGGCATTTCTTGCGATGAGGCCCAATCGCTTCAAGTACGTACTCACCCCCACCCACGGATCCTGGCTCAACATCGTAGAGACACTTTTCGGAAAGATGGCCCGCACATTTCTTCGGCACATCCGGGTGGAATCCTGGGAAGAACTCCGCGACCGAATTATGAAAGGCATCGAGGAAATCAATACTGAGCCAGTCGTGCATCGCTGGAAGAAGTTTGACGTACTCACCTCATGGTAATGTGGATAGTTTTTAGAGAAACGCTATACTAGTCGATCCCTCCAAACCACGATAGAATCAACCTGTGAACCCAAACGTTAAAATTTACACCACAACCTGGTGCCCCGATTGCCGCCGTGCCAAGCAATTCCTCAAGGAACACGGTATTTCCTTCCAGGAGATCAACATCGAGGAGACCGAAGGCGCCGAGGAATTTGTTATCGCCGCGAATGAAGGCAAGCGCAGGGTCCCTACCTTTGATCTTAGCGGCCGTACGTTCCATTGTTCACCCTATGACCCGCAAAAATTAGGACAAGAATTTGGTCTCGAATCCGGTGATGGCAATTCGGGTCAGAAATTCTGAAAGGTATGGCATTTGCTCCTTCCAACAGTGTTTTGCGACACCCACAAAGCATGAAAAGAGATCCGGAAGGGCATAGCTTTAGCCATGCCGTAAGCGCCGCCCCCCCCCACTCCCATCCCCTCTGCCTTGGCGAGAGGGGGGACCACGAAGTGGTGGGTGAGGGAGTTTCCGGCATGGTTAAAACCGTGCCCTTCCACCCCCTTGACCGAACTTTTCAGACCAGACCTCATGCGTCTGCGCCCAGAATGACAGCCGAAGAGGCTCAGCATGACACGCCCGTTGGCCACGGCGCCGTTCCCGTCTTCTGTTACAATAAGTCTGGCACTCAGTCCCTTTTTTAAGGTTCTGCCTGATGTTTTCACGCCATAACCGGATGATGGGCGTTCTGTACGCCTTGGCGGACGCGCTTCTGGCGCTTGCCAGTTTCTGGATTGCTCACCTGATCCGGGCTCATCTGGCCAGCCTGAGACCTCTTTATCCCGTCGCCTTCTATCTTTGGATCCTTCCGGTGATGATTGTTCTCTGGATTGGCGCGGGGTGGGCCGCGGGCATTTACCGCGACGTCCACGAGGGAGAACTCCGGAGGGCCTTCCTTGATCCCCTCAAGGTGGCATTTTTTGCTACGCTCCTGCTCTTTGCCTTGGCGTCTGTATTCCGGCTAGAAGTCATCAGCCGCGCGCTCATGGGTTTCTATGCGGTGATCGAATTCCTGCTGATGATCGCATTCCGCCTGGCGGCGTTCTGGGGAAAACTGGGGGCTTCAGTGGCCGGCTTCAGGAATTTCCTCCTGGTCGGCGCGACGGCGGAGACAATCGAGATGGCAAAGGAGATAGAAGCCAATGAGTCGCGGGGAATGCGCCTGGCGGGATTTGCGCGTTTCAGCGCCACAACGGAGCAAGTCATGCAACCTGGCCCGTCAGGTCCATCTGGCAGAATGGGTGCAGACGCCCTCGATCAGACTGGGCTCCACCGTGTTTATCCAGTCCACCAAGTCCGCCACCTTCCGGATTTGCTGCGCCGCCATGTGATCGACGAAGTAATTTTTGCCGTTTCTAAAGATGATCTCGGCGAGTTGGAAGATGCACTTTTGATCTGCGAGCTCGAAGGCGTGAAGGCGCGCCTTTCACTGAGTTTTTTCCCCCACGCCATCTCGCGTGTTTCTCTCGACCGCCTGCGGGGAACGCCGCTGCTCACCTTCACCTCGACTCCGGAAGACGAATATCTTATGCTCCTGAAGCGGCTGGTGGATTTCGTGATGGCTGCCGTGCTGGTGGTCCTCCTTTCGCCACTTTTTCTGGCGCTGGCGGTGCTGATCAAGGTCACGTCCAGAGGGCCAGTTCTCTTCCGCCAGAAGCGCTGCGGCCTGGGCGGCAGAAAATTTACCGTGTATAAGTTCCGGTCCATGCGCGCGGACGCGCCCCAGGGCCGGGAAGCGCTCGAAGCGTTGAATGAGATGGATGGGCCGGTGTTCAAGATCAGGAATGATCCGCGCTGCACCGCGGCAGGACGCCTGATGCGGCGCCTGAGCCTCGATGAGTTGCCGCAACTGCTGAACATCTTGAAGGGCGATATGTCCTTTGTGGGACCGCGTCCGCCGCTACCTGAGGAAGTGGAGCGCTACGAGCGCTGGCAGCGCCGGCGCCTGCGCATGCCCCCGGGTCTCACGTGTCTCTGGGCTCTCGATGGCCGCAGTCATCTTGATTTTAAGCGTTGGATGGAGTTGGACCTGGAATACATCGACCACTGGTCCCCGGCGCTCGATTGGAAAATCCTGCTGAAGACGATCCCCGTAGTGGTCCTTGGCCGCGGCGCGTTTTAACGGGCAATCGCCCGGTCGCGGATTACAGTGTACCGGCGGGTTCACCCCGCCACCTCAAAATGGCGGCATAGAGCCGCGCACACACCGCCCGAGGCTAAGGCGTTACAAGGAGTTCTGTCTGCGATACCTGATTCTGAGTGATCTCCACGCGAGTATTGAGGCGCTTGAGGCATGTTTGAGGTTGGCTGAAGGAAGATACGAGTGCGCCATTTGCCTGGGGGACATCGTGGGCTACGGCCCGGATCCAGGGGCGGTGATTGACCGGATCCGGCAGCAGACTTCCGTGATGATCCGTGGCAATCACGACAGGGCCTGCAGCGGAATCGCGGACCCTGAGGATTTCAACCCGTGGGCCAAGGCTGCGACCTACTGGACGCGCGCCTCGCTCAGCGAGGACCGGCTCACCTTTTTGCGCGAGCTCCAGGCCGGTCCCATGGCGGTTGCAGGGTTCGCAATGGTTCACGGCTCCGCGCTCGATGAAGATCAATACGTGATGGGTCTGGCCCAGGCCCTGCCATTGTTGCAGACACAACAGTGGCCGGTCGTTTTCTTTGGACACACGCACTATCAAGGCGGATTTTCTCTGGATTCGTCCGGTGGCGCATGGCCCATTGCGATGGACCCCGGAGGCACTGGAAGTGTCACAGGTGACGGCTGCGTTGTGACCCTGCCGATCGAGGATGGGGCTCGCTATCTCGTGAACCCCGGTTCCGTGGGCCAGCCGCGCGACGGCAACTGGCGGTCCGCCTTCGCAATTTTTGACGATGCTGGGCATCGCGTGGAATATTACCGAACCTCTTACGACCTCGCTGGGACCCAGCGTAAAATGATAAAAGTCGGCCTCCCCGAAGCGCTGATCCGGCGCCTTGAAGTTGGGCGGTAGCGCGCTAGGGCTTGGTGCGGCGCCTAATCCAAAGGGAGTTCCCCCCGCTCTGACGGGGTGGCAGTAGAAGTTTGACAGTTCCGGGAGTATGCATTTCCCCGAATTGGTTGCGTCCGGACAGGGCCGGCCAACACCCCTCACCCGGCTCGCGGCGGGAAGCACTGCTTCCCCGCTCGCCACCCTCTCCCCTGGGAGAGGGCGGGAATCAACGAGGGAATCACAGCCCTCTCCCTTCGGGAAAGGGTGCCCGAGGTACGAGGGCGGGTGAGGGGTGGTTTTCATGCATCGCACGCTGCTGCTTTTGAACGCTTGCGATCAGGCCCCGCGAGGGGCCAGCCTATGAATAGCCGTAGGTGCAACCTACGGACAATAAGCGGCAAAACCCAACCAACCCCGCAGGGGTTGACCGTGCCAAGGGTCCGGCCCCTCCAGGGCCGACTTTGGGACCGGCTGCGTTTGCTGTTTGGTCAGGCGGAATCCGCTTCCAGCTAACGCAGGGTGGCGATATATTCTTTGAGAGCCTCATCCCAGGGACGGAGAGTGGAGAATCCCGCCTGCCGGAGCGCCTTGAAGTCCATGATGGAGTAGGGCAGGCGCTTGCTCGGCCGCCCCATCTGGTCGAGAGGCTTGCCGA
>JBOGJX010000321.1:0-8676 GCA_050745285.1 Terriglobia bacterium | reverse complement strand
CTCCTACGAAGCAGAAAGCGGGTAAAGCCGCAGGTCGCGTCCAAAAGTCTGGGACGCAATTCAGAAATGCGTGGCTGGCGCCCCATATAGGCTTCTGTGCCCGTCCGGATGCTCCTTGACAAGGCATTGCGGGCCACCTATGATTCTTAAAGAGGTCTTAGGGTGTTTGGCGGTGGATTGGAAGATATCGGGTTTATTCTTTTTTTGGCGTTCCTCCTGTTCGGGCCCAAGAAGCTCCCGGAGATTGCCAAGGTGCTGGGCAAGGGTCTTGGAGAGTTGCGCCGTGCCCGCGACGAGTTGAGATTCTCGCTGGAAGAAGAGATCCGGAACCTTGAATTGGACCGGCAGCACCTCGTTGACCATGTTGTCGAGCGGACGCTCGAAATCGACAAGTATTCAATAGAGGAAGCTGCCGAGCCGGCGCCCGCGTATGGCCACGAAAGTACGGACCCCACCCACGACGAACCCAAGTCCTGATCCCGAAGAACAACTGAACGGTAAGCAGATGTCGTTCCTCGAGCACCTCGAGGAGCTGCGCAAACGCCTGATGCGCAGCATTATCGGCATTATCGTTGCCGCATCCGTCTGCTTTCTCTTTCGCGAACACATTTACGGCTTTCTGGCCAAGCCGCTGACGGATACGCTCCACAATCTTCATCTTGACACCCGCCTGGTCTACCTCAACCCGGTTGAACCCTTCAATCTTTACATCAAGCTTTCTCTGGTGGGCGGCCTTTTCCTGTCCTGCCCATGGGTGCTGTATCAGATTTGGCTTTTTATCTCTCCCGGCCTTTACCGGCATGAGAAGCGCTATATCTGGCCGTTCATCATCATGACCAGCGGCCTCTTTCTGACGGGCGGCTTTTTCGCCTGGCAGTTCGCTTTCCCAGCCGCACTCGAATTTCTAGTGCGGTTTGGCCATAACTTTACGCCGATGATTACCATCAACGAGTATTGGGATCTTGCGATCCAGGTGATTGTGGCCGTCGGTCTCATCTTTGAGCTGCCCGTCGTGATCCTGCTCCTCTCGGTTTTTGGCATTGTGACTCCCCGGTTTCTTTGGAAGAACCTGCGTTACGCGATACTCATTACGGCGGTCCTTTCCGCAGCCATCATTCCGTCGAACGATCTGGCTTCGATCTTTATTGTTTGGATTCCTCTGGTTCTGCTATACCTGCTGAGCATCCTGCTTTCCTGGATGGTCTGGGCGAGGCGGAAAAAGCGCCTGAACGCCGCGTGAAGATCGCCACAAAGACACGAAGCCACAAAGGAAAAACAAACAATACAGCGCAGGAACTTGGTTCGCGGCAAACTGGCTCCTTGGGATTCCGAGGAATCACCATTTTTTCACTTTAGGTTTTGATTTTTCCTCTTGCTGTCTTTGTGCCTCCGTGGTGTGAAGCTGTGCCCGTGATCCTCGAAATGGATAAAAAACGGAAACCGGGCTGGCTTTTGCTTGCCCTTGCTGCTTTATTGCTACCCCTATTGTTTACGGCCCGTCTGCAAGCCCAACCACCAGCCCCGTTTAGCGGGCAGCGTGCATTCGATGACATCCGCCACCTGGTCGCGTTTGGTCCGCGCCCGGTGGGATCGCCCGCGCTCGATGCAAGCCGCCGGTGGATTATCCACGAGCTGACTCAATCGGGTTGCCGTGTGGATCAGGACCCGTTTACAGCTTCCACTCCCGCCGGAAACATCGGCATGGATAATCTCATCGTGAAGATCCCTGGCACGAGTCCTTCCGTGATCATGCTTGCGGGCCATTATGATACCAAGCCTTTCAAGGATTTCCGATTTGTGGGCGCGAACGACGGTGGCTCAAGTGCGGCATTTTTGCTCGAAATGGGGCGAGATCTGTGCCGGAGCAGGAATAAGTACACCCTCTGGCTGGTGTTCTTTGACGGTGAAGAGGCCATACAGGAAGAGATGTCCCCGACGGACGGAACCTACGGCAGCCGCCAGCTTGAGCAGAAGCTTGCCGCGAACGGCGAGTTGAGCCGCATTCAGGCCATGATCCTGGTCGATATGATCGCAGACAAGAACCTGGACATCCGGCGCGACCTTAACTCCACGGCGTGGCTCAACACGCTGCTCTTCAATACTGCGGACCACTTGGGCTACTCGCGCTATTTCCTCAAGGATCAGCCTACCGCCATCGGCGATGACCATATCCCATTTATTCAGGCCGGTGTTTCGGCCGTTGACATCATCGACCTCGATTATGGGCCGAACAACGGTTATTGGCACTCGGCCCAGGACACGCTTGACCATTGCAACTCCGCCAGCATGGAAATCGTGGGCCGGGTCGTTACCGCGCTGCTGAAGGAACTCGACAGCTCCCCGCATGTGCATTAGCGCCAATACTGGCCACTTACGCTCAGGATGACATCTGCCTGAAAACCCCCTGCCACCCTCTCCAAAGGACAGAGGGATGTGATTCAAGGCGAGGTAGCCCCGGCATGATTTGCGTGCCATGGGCTTCTTTTGCCAATGCGGCAGCCCACGGCGCAAACAGCGGCGGACCCACGCATTTTGCATTTTGCAGTTTGTGCTTAAATACATCATTTGAACTCGTCCGGCCTCGCGGCTTTACACGGGGTAGAGTTTCTCTACGGTTCATGTGAGATCATTTTGGGCCGGTTTCGAGTAAAGTCAAAAGAGGAATAACTGTGGATCGGCGAGGCTTTCTAAATCGTTTAGGAACCAGTGGATTGGTTCTGCTGGATGCTGGCAGGGATCTCTTTGGTCTGCCAGCGTTCACCGGGCGCGGATCCCATCGGCCCGGACCGGTGGAGTTCGGCCGTAAGGAATTTTATCGGGCTACGGCGGAGAAGGGGCTGAATCTGGCTTTGGAGACGGCCATTGCTCCGGGATTGCCGGAGTCATTTACGATTCAGCCCGGCAATAAGTCAAAGATCACCGGAGGAGATCAGCGCGGCTTGATGTATGGCCTGCTCGAAGCGGCGGAGCAGATCCGGACGCACGGGCGGCTCGCGCCCAAGCATAGCTCACCTCAGGTGCAAATGCGGGGAATCCGGTATTTCGTTCACAACAAAGATCTGGATGCGGGTTGGTACTACTCTCACGATTTTTGGGATGAACATTTTGCGATGCTGGCGCGTGACCGCTTTAACCGGTTTAACCTCGTCTTCGCCCACCAAACCAATTATCTGGCACCTCCTTACCCATTTTGGGTTGAATTAACCGAGTTCCCGGGCATCCGTGTCCCCGGACTCACGACTGCCCAGCGCGACCGCAACATCGAGATGCTGCGTTATATTTCGCAAAATGCGGCCGACCATGGCATTGATTTCTGCCTGGGAATCTGGGAGCAAAATGCTTGGCCTACGATGAAGCCCATGGCGGAAGGTATTACGCCGAAGAACGTCGGACCTTACGCCTATGCGGCCCTGAAGAAGGTGCTGCAACTCTGCCCCGGCATTCGGAGCGTTCAGATTCGCACCAACCAGGAGTCCGGCATCCCTGCGGATCAACAACTCAAGTTTTATGGTGACTACTTTTATCCCGCTCTTCGCGATTGCGGCCGGCGGGTGACACTGGACTTGCGCGCGTGGGCGCTGAAAGGGGGCATGCTGAAAGCGGTGGAGAATTCGAAAGTGCCGCTGCGCGTCTCCGCCAAGTACTGTGCGGAATTTCTCGGGCGGCCCTATCAACCTGCTGAAACTTTCGCCGGTTATAGTTATCTGGACCTACTGGAAAAGCCCCGGTCCTACGAGTTCTTCTGGGAGCTCTGGGGCCTGGGATCGAACCGGCTGCTGCTTTGGGGAAATCCGGAGTACGTGCGGCGCGCAGTGTCCACCTTTGGACTGGGCGATGCGATCGGCTTTGAGATCGATCCGCCTTTGGCCCAGAAGGGTTTTGGAAACCGGCCCGGCAAATGGGACATTTTCACCGGCTCGCAACAGGATCGAGTCTTTTGGAAGTGGGAGCCCCAGCGGTATTGGTTGTTCTACATGCTTTGGGGGCGCCTCAGTTACGATCCCAACACCCCGGACGCGGTCTGGTTGCGTGAATTGGAGCTGCGTTTTGGTGCGGCCGCCCCTGACGTTCTGGAAGCGTATCATCAGTCCAGCCAAGTTATTAACGAGATTGTGGCAACGCACATGGCGGACCCAAACATGTACATCTGGCCGGAAATCAATCCGGGTGGGCTGGTCGATGATTATATCTATGTGCAGCCGAGCGACTGGCGCTGCATCGCTTCCATACCTGAAGCTGTTCAGAATCGCATCCAGGGCGTGGCGTCAGCCAAACAAACACCTCAACAGACGTCGGCGCAATTCGACGCAATTGCAGCAAATGTCGACCGGGCCGTGGCGCGGGCGAGAGAGAAGGTTGAAGTTGGAAACAAGGAGTGGGCGTCCTCAGAGCCAGACTTTAGAGTGCTTTCCTTTATGGCACGCTACCACGCGCGCAAAATGGTTGCCGCGGACCAGCTCGAACACTTTTACCAGACGGCTGACCCGCAAGCGTTAAGCGCGGCGAAGCATGAATCGGAGCGTGCTCTCGGCATTTGGGAAAACCTCGTTCGGCTCACCAACGGCCTCTATCCTGAGCAGATGGTGTATGGCCCGGACGACGTAGGCGACTGGAAGGACAAATTGCCTTACGTCCAGTATGACCTGAAGCTGATTGAAGAACGCGAGAATATCTTCAAACAGTTTGGGCAATTCGACTTCGGTTTTGATTTCGGCGCTCCTGTGCGGCAGCCACGCGGGACTTCCTACCGCAAGGATCCCTATGTCTTGGAGAACAACGTTGAGCCGCGCTTCCTGCCGGTGAGTCCAGAGACTCGATACACAGACGCCATCGGGTATGGTTGGATCACCGATGGATCCCGGCGGGATCTCGGCATCCCGCTGACGCCATACTCGGAGGTTCGCTCCGTGGCGAAAGACCCTCAGCATCTACCTCATGACGTTTTGTTCCGGGACTACATTCAAGGGGAAGGGGTAGAACGCTTTCGCGTCAAGGCCAGTCCGGGCGAATATACGGTTGTGTTCCTGCATCCCGATCACACCACCGCAACACTACAACTGCGAAGCGAAGATGCCTTTCTCACCGTTCCATTTCCGCAAGGCGCCTGGTTTATCAGCGGTCTGGTGATCAAACGATCTGGGCCGCGCGCGTCAATCCAGCCCCACACGCAGATAACAACTCCGCGGTGCCCCGAGATACTCCATGTCTCGCCGGAAGCCATTCAGGCCGGCGAGCCGCTAACACTTACTTTGCGGATCTCGCCGCTCGTGAATATCAGCGTCATCCGGCTCTATTACCGCCCGGTGGACCAGCTTGCCCAATTCAAAATGATGGAAGCCGGCCCGTCACACCTCGCATTCACAATCCCTGGAGAGGATATTTCGCCCAAGTGGGATCTGATATATTACTTCGAGATACTCAACAAAGAAAATGGCGGATGGTTTGAGCCGGATCCCATGGTGAGAACGCCGTATTTTGTAGTGCGCACTGATTCTGTTTAAAGTTAAGCGACAGAATGCTAACCTGGGTTATTCCTGAGATGATGCGCTTCCATCGTCTATCTGTCTCGTGTCACGAGCGGCACGCGGCGTCGGTACCGTTTTTTGACAAGCTCATTAAGACGGGGCCAGCGGCCGCTGATCGAAAAAGGCTATATCCCGGCTTCTGAGAAGCGAGGGCTGGGCGTCGAGCTGGATGAAGACGTGGCATCAGGATGGGTTGCAATATTTTGTTAGGAGGTATTATGGCTGAAGAGTTCAGGAACTATATCGGAGGCGAGTGGGTCCGTTGCCACTCCCAGAAAACCTTTCCAAACATCAATCCGGCGCAGCTTGACGAAGTGATAGGGGAGTTCCAGGCTTCGGGCAAGGAGGATGTCACCCTTGCGTGTGACGCCGCGGCAAAGGCACAGCCAGCCTGGTCCGCATTGCCTGCTCCGCGCCGTGGCGAATTCCTTTTCAAGGCGGCGGAGTTGATGGAAAGCCGTCTGGAAAACATGGCGCGAGAAATGACACGGGAGGAAGGCAAGACGTTGCCGGAAGCCCGCGGCGAAGTGAAGCGGGCCATCAACCTTTTTCGATACTACGGAGGCGAAGGCGCCCGCTCCTTCAACTACCAGATTCCTTCCGAACGCGAAAACGTCTTCTGCTACACGGTACGCAAGCCCCTGGGGGTGGTGGCCCTCATCACCCCCTGGAATTTTCCGATTGCCATACCAGCCTGGAAAATGGCGCCTGCCCTGGTGGGTGGCAATACGGTTGTCATAAAGCCGGCATCGCTGGCGCCGCTCTCCGCCTTTCGCTTGGTGGAGGCCCTTCACGAGGCCGGAATACCCGGAGGCGCGCTCAATTTCGTTACCGGCAGCGGCGGTTCTGCGGGCAATGCACTGGTGGAGCATCCTGCGGTCAAGGCGATTTCCTTTACGGGTTCATGCGAAGTTGGCAACGCTCTGTATACGAAGGTGGCAAGCCGGAAGCTGCGCATTCAGCTTGAGATGGGAGGTAAGAACCCCACGATTGTTCTCAAGGATTCAAACCTCGAGTACGCCGCTGACGTTCTGATCAACGGAGCGTTTTTCTCGACAGGCCAGAAGTGCACGGCCTGCAGCCGGGCGATTATCGAAGAGGAAATCTATGAGCCGTTGGTCAAAATTCTAGTCGATAAAACGCGAAAGCTTAAGGTCGGCAATGGGCTTGAGAACGGCATTCAGATTGGCCCCGCGGTGGATGCCAAACAGCTTGAAACGGACCTGAAGTATATCGAGGTTGCCAAGCAGGAGGGCGCAAAGCTTCTGGTGGGCGGGAAACGCCTGACGGGGGGTATTTACGACAAAGGATATTTCATCGAACCCGCAATCTTTGACGGCGTAACACCCGGCATGCGGATCGCTGAGGAAGAGGTTTTTGGGCCAGTCCTCGCGCTGATGATGGCGAAGAACTTTGACGAAGCGATGCGTCTTGCGAACTCCGTGCGGTTTGGCCTTTCCGCCTCAATCGTCACCCGGGACGTCACGCGCGTCCACCAGTTTGTAAACGGAATCGAAGCGGGATTGATTACCGTGAACCTTCCCACCGCGGGTGTAGAATATCAATTGCCATTCGGCGGCAGCAAGGAATCGAGCTTCGGAATGCGCGAACAGGGTCCGCAAGCGCTCGATTTCTATACGGAAACGCGCACCGTTTACCTCAAGTATACACAGTAGCCGGTGGAATCCCAGCCGTCGCCAAGCTGCTCCGAAAATTCCGGTCAGGAGAGCGGAAGATGGTCAAACGCATGGTCCTACGGCACGGCTGGAGCCATGTCCTTCCAAGGCTCTTTTCATCAATTGTTGGTGTCGCATGGCGAGATGACCGGCTGTTAAAGACTCGTGGAGGAAGAAACCTTGAAAAAAACACAGCAGTTCCTGAAAAACCTCAAACTGCCCAGCGAAGACAATCATGCTTTGAAGCCAAGCGCAAAGCGGTTTCGCGACGGGGGGCAGTACCGCCTTGAAATTCCCAGCGTGGAGGGCCCGCGGGTCTTCCGCGAGGTGCTGGCAGCGGCGAAAACACACAAGGTGCCGGTTCACCGCGTCAGCCAGGGCAGCGGCATCATGCTCCTGACGAAGGATGAGATTGCCGAAATGGCAACCATTGGGCATGATCAGCGCATTGAGGTGTGCCTGTTTGTTGGCCCGCGCGCGTCGTTTGAAACCGGCGCGCAGGCTTCGTCGCCAGCGGGAAAAGTGATCAGCCTGCAGCATCGCGGCGCCGATCAATTGGTTTACGCCATCGAGGATGTGAAGCGGGCGTGCGAGCTGGGCATTCGCAGTGTTTTGCCCGCGGATCTCGGACTGATCTGGGTGTTGAACGAGATGAAAAAGGATGGAGAACTTCCCAAGAACCTTGTGATCAAAAGCTCAGTGACGCTGCCCGCGGCAAATCCCGCGACAGCCAGAATCTTCGAAAAGTCGGGAGTCTCCACGCTAAATATCCCGACGGACCTCTCGCCTGCGCAGATGGGCGCGCTCCGCCAGGCGGTGGAAATCCCCATCGACCTCTATATTGAGGTACCGGACAATTTCGGCGGATTTGTGCGCTACTACGAAATGCCACAAATTATCCGTGTCGCCGCGCCGGTCTACTTTAAGTTTGGCTTGCGGAACGCTCCTGATATTTATCCGTCGGGACGGCACATTGAGGACTTGGCGGTCAATATGGGGCGTGAGCGGCTGCGCCGCGCGCGGATCGCGCTCGACTTGATCGAGCGCTACGCGCCTACGGCCAAAATGTCTCCTCTTGGTAGCGAGGATCTGGGTGTTCCAGAGGTCTAACCCTCGAGCGGGTTGCTGAAAGACGTCGCGTGAAGTGCATGGCGTCGATTTTACGCCGCCGCAGGCCAAGTGTTCTCAATGTTCCAATAGCGGCATCAAGGCGCCGTTGCCCCTCAGCGACCCGTTAAAGAACTGCTCTAGCCCGGATTATTCATGAACTCGCTAGACAAAAACGGAAGGGCACGGTTTTAACCGTGCCGTTACAGGCACCTCCCGAGACTTCTTTCCTTTTGTACCGCTAGCGTCTTGTTTCAACAAGCCGCTCGCGGTACGAAAGGGGGAACCGAAGGAACCGCCGTTTTCGGCGGGGTTAAAACCCCGCCCTTCCGCGAGTGCCAATCGTTTCATGAATAATCCGGGCTAGG
>JBOGJX010000320.1:0-22753 GCA_050745285.1 Terriglobia bacterium | reverse complement strand
AAACCGTGCCCTGACGCGCTCCTGTCGAACTTAACCTTGTAACATTAATGATCGACGTCTCGGCAATTTGCGATTCTAAGTAGTTTGCTCTGGAGAAGCCCTTGGGATCACGAAAACGCCTCCTTTTGAAAATTGCCATCGGACTTCTGGTGTTCCTCGTGGTCGCCGGGGGGGTGGGCTTACTTATCCTCCGCAGCCGTTCTTTTCACCGGTATGTGCTGGCGCAGGTCATTGACCGCGCAGAGCAGGCTACGGGAGGAAAGGTTGAAATCGGCGACTTTACTTTCCACTGGTCCAGCCTCCGCCTGGACTTTTATCGAATTACCTTGCATGGCACAGAGGCCCATTCTGACAAACCGCTATTGTGGGTTGAACACGCCGGCTTGAATGTCAAGATATTGTCTCTGCTGAAATGGAAGTTTGAGCTCTCAAGCCTTGTGATCGACCATCCGGTGGTTCACCTGCTAGTCGATGCCGCAGGCCACAGCAATCTCCCCCATCCCTCCCCAGCAAAGAAGGGGAATAAGCCCACCAACGTCTTCAATCTCGCTGTCCGCCACTTTGTTCTGGATCATGGTGAAATTGACTGCAACGACCGCAAAATCCCGCTCGAGGCTGAGCTGCACCAACTGCGGGCGGGCGTTGATTTCAATGCGCTCATGACGGAGTATGACGGAGATATTTCCTACCATAATGGAACCGTTCAATTCGGCGCGTTCAGCCCCTTGCAACACAATTTTGAAGCCCACTTCAGCGCCAGCCCGAAGGGGATTCGAGTGTTCCCGCTCGTGCTGACCGCTGGACCGTCCCGGATCTCCATAAAGGCAAACCTGACGGACTACAGCGATCCCTCCATCGAAGGTTCATACACAGTCGTGTTGTCCGCGCGCGAGCTGGCTCGGGTGATTAAGCTCAGCGCCTCGCCCTCTGGCGACATGGCGGCGAGCGGCACGTTTAACTACCGGAAAGCTCCGGGCCGTTCCGTGCTCGACTCTCTGTCCGTGCAGGGCCGCGTCACCAGCCCGAAACTTTCCGTTCACTTTGCCGCCATAAACGCCGAGGCTATGGCCGTCAAGGGCCGGTACCGTTTGAGCCGGGGCGACCTTGATGCGCGAGATTTCGAGGCCCGCCTTTTCGGAGGTCGTGTGACGGCCAACCTTACGATTCTCCATTTGACCGGCCACCCTCAGGGCAGCGTGACTGTTTCAGCCCATTCGCTATCGCTCGCCGCCGCCCATGTCGCATTCCAAAACAAGCGATTGGCTGGCGTGGCTGTTCAGGGATTGCTGGATGGGGACGTCAAAGCGTCGTGGCATGACCATCTGGCCGGCCTGAGCGTTAGCTCCGACGCAACAATCTCCGCGCCCGCAGCGCCACTACTCGCTGCCGGGCGGGCGGCGGCCATACCCCTTACCGGTGCGATTCATCTCACGTATGATGGCAGCCTGCTGACGCTGAACAATACCGTCTTGCGCACCCAGCACGCTGAGGTTGATCTCAACGGAAGCGTTGGCCGCAGCTCCGCTCTTGCCATTGAGGCTCGCAGCGACGATTTGCACGAGACGGACCTGCTTGCGACGGACGTGCGGCGGAGCATCACCACGTCTCCCCCTGGTTCCGTACAGCCGGTCGGGGTGTCGGGATCGGCAACCTTCCAGGGCAGCATGCAAGGGCCAATCCAGGACCCGAGGCTCACCGGGCAGTTATCGGCCGCCAACCTCAATTTCAGGGGCGCCACGCTAAAGCAGATTCAAGCCGGGGTCAGCCTATCCTCGTCTGAAATCATCTTGCGGCAGGGTGATCTCGAGACTAGTCAGGGCCGCATTCAGTTCAACGCTTCGGTCGCGCTCCGAAATTGGTCCTATGCGCCTTCTAATCCCATCACGCTGCAGCTCTCTGCCACTGGAGTGCCGCTTACGGATCTGGAGAATGTGGCGAATGTGCACGTGCCCGCGGCGGGCATTCTCTCGGCGCACATTTCAATGCACGGGTCGCAATTGAAACCGGTGGGCCAGGGCACAGTCGAAATCATCAAGGCGAGCGCCTGGAATCAGTCCATCCAGTCTATCTCGGCGCACTTCCAAGGGACAGGGCAGGCGGTCGAATCCACGGTGACCGTTCGGACTCTGGCAGGGAACGCCAAGGCCAGCGTCATTTATTACCCCCAGAACCAGGGATATGACGGCCAGCTTAATATCGAGGGCATTCGCCTGCAGCAGCTTGCGGTGGTGAAACAACGGAACCTGCAAATCAGCGGCACGGTGACGGCTTCGGCCCACGGCCATGGCACGGTCAAGTCTCCGCAGTTGGTGGCAAACGTGGAGATTCCACAACTGAAGGTTGGCCAACAGAGTATTACGGGCGTCGCGGCGCAGGCCACCATCGCCAACCGGGTTGCGACACTGACGTTTGCGTCGAATGTTTCCGGGTCCGCCGTTCATGCCGATGGCACGGTAAATCTCTCGGACGACTATATGGCCGATTTGACGTTCTCGACCGGGGTTATCCAAATTGCGCCGCTCCTCGCAGCCTACTTACCGGGCGGGGGCGGAGACCTTAAAGGTCAGACGGAATTGCACGGCTGGCTGCGCGGACCCTTAAAAGACATAAAGCGGGTCCAGGCGCATGTTGACGTTCCTACGCTGCGCTTGGGTTACCAGTCCGTGCAGCTTGCCAATACCATGCCGATCAGCGCTGACTATCGAAACGGTACCGTTGTTGTTGCGCCGGCAGAGTTGAAGGGCGCTGGGACGGACCTTCGCTTCCAGGCGAGCGCGCCTTTAGCGGGCAATGCGCCGGTTTCGGTAACGGCCACGGGAACGGTTGATCTTCACGTGCTTCAGTTGTTATATCCGCAATGGGATAGCTCCGGGCAGGCTCAGTTGAACCTTCATGTGAGCGGAAGCAGGATGCATCCTGACGTGCAAGGCGAGTTGCGAATCATCAATGCGCTGCTCGAGCCCCCGAACACGCCGCTCGGGCTTGAGAAGATGAACGCGGTCATCGCCTTTACCGCCGGACGGGCGAACATCCAGAGCCTTACCGCGGAGGCAGGCGGCGGTGCGATCTCGGCGCGAGGATTTGTCTCATTCCAGCACGGGGTCCACTTTAATTTGGGGCTGACGGCGCAGAATGTGCGCGTTCGCTATCCGCCGGGGGTGCGGGAAGTGTTGGATGGAAACCTTACAATGACCGGCTCCCAAACGTCGGCCTTGATCAGCGGCCAGGTCTTGATCGACCGGCTTTCGTTCACCCAGACGTTTGATCTGGCGAGCTTCGCCAGCCAGTTTGGCGCCACCTCCTTGCCGTCGCCGAACGCAGGATTTGCGCAGCGCGTGAAGCTGAACGTAGCCGTGCGATCAAGCCAGGATCTGGCTTTGAATAGCACGCAACTCAGCTTGACGGGGTCCGCAGACCTGCGGGTGAGGGGAACTATCGCCGACCCCGTCGTCCTGGGCCGCGCGACCCTGACCGGCGGCCAACTCTTCTTCAATAGCCGCCGGTATCAGATTCAGAGCGGCGTAATCCAGTTCGTCAATCCCGTGGCAACGGAACCCATCGTGAACATTCGGGTTACAACCACAGTGAACCAATACAATCTGAGCGTGAACTTTGTGGGCCCTTTCGACCGCCTGCGCACGACATATACCTCGGACCCACCCTTGCCGCCGCTCGATATTCTCAATCTTCTGCTGACCGGCCAGACGGCCGAAGCTCCTGGAACCGGCTTGGGAGCCCAATCCCTCCTGGCTCAGGGGTTGGCCGGCCAGGTGAGCAGCCGCGTTCAGAAATTGGCGGGCGTCTCCTCGCTGACCATCGACCCGCAGATGGGCGGTCATGGGACCAATGCCGGAGCGCGCATCGCGGTTCAGGAACAGGTGACCAGAAAACTGTTTTTCACCGTTTCTGTTGACGTGACCACAACTCAAGACGACATCGTCCAGGTGGAATACGAAATCAGCCGCAGGCTGTCGCTACAGGCGGTCCGCGATCAGAACGGCGGCTACTCGCTCGAGGTCAAAGTCCACAAAACCTTCTAGGCGTAGGTTCGGCGCGGGTTCGGCCTGGTCCAAGACCCGCTATGGTAAGTCTTCGTGCTATCTAACGCTTGTATCTGATTTCGACTTGTGCGAAGCTGGCTGAGACTTTACTGGCATTGTGCGAGGTAGGGACGGACCCAGCGGGGACCGGGTTCGCAGGCGCGCTGCTTGCTGCGCCCCTACGAAGCAGGCGGCGAAGCCGTAGGTTCCGTCCAAAGATCGAAGAGGCAATTTGGACAAGCTTCAACGTCGACTGCTTATTCTCAACGTCCGCTTCCGGAAAAAAGGAGATCAATAACTCATGCCGATCATCCACGTGATCATTGTTTTGATCATAATCGGTATTCTGCTTTGGCTGATTAATTTTATACCGATGGCAGGACCAATTAAGACGATCATCAATGTGATCGTCGTCATTTGCGTCATATTGTGGCTCCTCGAAATCTTCGGGATTCTCAGTTCCTTCTCGGGTATCCGGGTAGGAAGATGACGCGCCGGAGCCGGCAAAAAAAGAACTGAGGGGACGATGGGCTACGTTGCGCCACTTTGCAGCATCGCAACCGGAAAGCGCCGGAGCACATCGGCCATTGGCAGCAGCCGTTTTCCCTTCAACGTCGAGACTGTTAGGGCCTCCTGGGTGAACACATTTTTCCAGACGCGGGGCATATTGCCGGGCAATGTGAGCGCGGTGTTCTCCCAGACGGCATTTCCGAGAGGGGCTTCTCTCTCGCCCGCGAGTTGTGTCGCGAGCCTTGGCGTAGCCGTCAGGATCCACGCGTCAGCCTTGTGCCGAATATAAGCACAGACATTGTCTTTCTTCGCGCCGGTGGCTTTGACGGGAAGATAATCCCCTTCCTGGAACAGCTCGGGATGGGATCTGCGAAAGCTCAGCGTTCTCGCCGTTAAATAGAGCTTGATGCGCCCGTCCTCCCAGTGCGCCAATAGCTCGTCAAGGAAGGCCAGCCCTGCTGCGTCTTCCCTTGTCTTGAGTTCTGCGAGCAACTCGATTCTCCTCTTAAAATCGACTGGGCCGCGGTTATCCGGATCGACCAGCCGGAGGTCCCAAAGTTCCGAGCCCTGATAGAAATCAGGCACTCCGGGAGCGGTCATCTTGATCATGGCCTGCGCAAGCGCATTCAGCGCGCCGTAGTGGCTGATCTTGCGCTGGAACCGCAAAAAGTCTTTGAGAAATCGATTGTCATTGGATTTCTCCAGGATGCTTTCGATGAAACGTGAGAGAGCCTTCTCGTGTTTAATATTGGGTCGGCTCCATTTTGTATGAACCCTCGCTTCGCGCATCGCCTTCACCATATAAGCCTGGAGGCGCTTCTTGAATTCCGGAACTTCGGTCTCCAAGAAAGGCCACGCGCCCAGCATGGTCTGATACAGCAAAATCTCTTCATTGTGATCGGGGACGGGCCGCTCGCCAAGCGTTTCTTTGTCTCCGCTATTCCAGCGCGCCCACTGACGCATATGCCGGCTCCACTCCGCGGGCAATTCGGAGAGGACGCTGATCCGCGCCCGGACGTCCTCGGACCGCTTGGTATCATGCGTAGATGTTGCGTTCAGCGTGTGGGGCCACTGCTTGGCTCTTTTCCGGCAGAATTCGTGGAACACGGCAACCGGAGCCTCCGGGCAATGCGGAGTCCCTCCGACTTCATTGAGCGAGACTAGCGGGTTGTAAATATAGAGCGCCGTATCCTCCACCCCTTTCGCCATAATGGGCCCGCTGAACTGCTGCCAGCGCATCACGAAGTCCAGCCGCGACTCGCTCTGCCGTGGTGAGAGATGCGGCTTGGCGCGCAGCGCGAGCACGTCTTCAAGGAAGGCAAAACAGACGGAACTCAGGCCCGGATTGCGCCGCTGCGCCGCCTTGATAGCGCGCTGAATTGTGCGCCGCTCGACCGGAGTCACGCTGGAGTTCCGAACATACGTGCGATAGACAGGCAAGCAGGCCGTGACTTCGATCAGGGTCTGGGTCAGATCAGCCATCGAGAGGTCTCGCGCGTAGCGGTCCTCGCCAGCGAGCAAGCTCAGGTGATGTCCCAAGGCTCGCATCTCGACCGCGAGAATCGTCACCATAACCTGCTTTTTCTTCTCGTAGACCAAATCGTCGTATCCGGTGATTGTCCTCAAAAAGCGCGCGTAGGTGTTTTCCAAGGCTCTGAACCCGTGCGCATCGACAAAGATTCCGCTGAGCACATTTAGGAAATCATATCCGGTGGTGCCGAAGGTTTGCCAGTTTGTTGGTAAGGCCTCATCGTTCCCGAGAATCTTCTCGACGACCACGTAAAAGCCGGGGCTTGGCCTCTCCGGCGCATCCGGGCCGCCTGGTGTCAAGCATTCTTGCAGGCGGCGAAGATAGCCGAGAGGATCGCGGAGGCCATCGATATGATCAATTCGCAGCCCGGTGGCCTCGCCCTTTTCAACCAGCTTTATGATCCTGGCGTGGGTCGCGTCGAAAACCAAGGAATCCTCAACGCGGACGCCCACAAGGTCCGTAATGGCAAAGAAGCGCCGGTAGTTGATCTCTTCGTTGGCCGCTTGCCAGAAGGAAAGAACGTAAGCCTGCAGCGTGAGCAATTCATCCAGAAGTAAAAAACTGCCTCGCTTCCGCGCCGCGCCGTTAAAGATGCGCAAATTTTCGTCAACAAAACTGCGGATTTCTGGAGAGTTGCGGTAGAGCCGTCCGAGCCTCTCCTTGATCGCCCCCCTTTGCAGGCGCCGGGTTCCGCTGAGTTCAGTGGAAAGGGCCACGCGCTCCGGGAGATCTGCGACGGCGGCGAGGATGCCGGTCAATTCCCGGAACGCGGGCGCATCCGGCGCCATGGTTCGTTTGAGATCGTCTATCCGATGACTCAGGATGAAGCCGTAGGATTTCGGAGCCACAGGCAGCTTCGTGTCGGCGTATCGTATAAAGAAACCATTGTCTTCAAAAAGCAGAGTCAGTTCCCGGTTTTCTAGAGATTGCGCGTAGGGGCGCGATAACAGTGGGAGGAGGACCTTATTATCCAGCGCCTTGTTGGGCGGGTGCCAATCTATATCGAAATACGCCGAGTAGGCGGAGCCAGGCCCATTTTCTAAAACGTCCACCCACCATGGATTCTCAATGCTCGCGGCCAGGTGATTTGGAACGATGTCGAGCAGCAATCCCATGCCGTGCCGCCGGATCTCGTGAATCAGACCTTCGAACTCCTCTTCACTGCCGATGTCAGGATTAAGGCGCGCCGGATCCGTCACGTCATAACCATGGCTGCTTCCGCGGCGGGCCTGAAGAATCGGCGAGGCATACATATCGGTAATACCCAGGTCGTGTAGATAAGGGACTAACGCGCGGGCATCTGTGAAGCGGAACTCTCCGCTAAGCTGCAGCCGGTAGGTGGAAGTTGGAATGTGAAGGGAAGCCATGGTTAACCTGCTACACATAGGCCACAGTAAATGATGAGCGTAACGAGTGCCCAACACGTCTGCCGTAACCACCTTTGTGATTACGAGCGTCGTCCTTTACGCCCACTTATTGAGCGGCCATGGCGCTTTGCAACACCCGCAAAGCATGAAAATGCGGGCGAAAGGACATGGCCCCAGCCATGTCGTAAGCGCCGCCCCCTCATCCGGCTCGCTCCGCTCGCCACCCTCTCCCAGGGGGAGAGTGTGGCCCAGCGGGCCGGGTGAGGGGTTACTACGAGCACAAAAAATACGCTATCGTAAATATGAACAACAGCACTTAGCCAGAGTTTTCATCCAAGCCCTCTTTGCTAAACAGGGCAAACGCGCTCGCGCTTATTTCCACTAAAACAGAGCCGTTTGACTGGATCGAATCCGGCGTGCGGCCGCCCCTTCCCGACCAACGCGGGTCTGACGAGTCCAACCGCTTGCGCCAAAGCCCGGCTGGCATGGGCAGCGAACATGAGGCCAGAGCGTTGCCAAAGTTGAATGCAAGCACGACCTCGTCCTGGCCATGCCAGCGGCGGATGGAGATGATCCTTTCGTGTTCAAAGCTGGTTACTTCCATAGTTGCCTTGCTAAGCGAGGCCAACGGACTGCACTGCTTTCGCAACCGGATCAGCTCGCGGTAGAAATCCAAAAGAATGCGATGGCCGGCTTGGGCACGGCATTCGAGGCGCAGCTTTGATGCCAGGAAAGTGCCCTCAGCCTGAGGATCGGGAGGCTCGCCTTTCCAATTGAAACCAGCAAATTCTTCCCGCCGCCCTTTTCGGACTCCCTCAATCAGGGCTGGGTCCTCATAGCTGGTAAAAAACTGAAACGGAGCGGTCTCGCCGTATTCCTCGCCCATGAAGAGGAGCGGAATGAAGGGCGATAGTATCACAACCCCGGCAGCGAGCTTCAGCGCTTCAAAAGATAACAGCGAGCTGAGCCGCTCACCCATCATGCGGTTACCCACCTGATCGTGATTCTGCGCGCATACCACGAATTGGCGCGCGGGAGCGCTGCGGGAAGAATTGCCATGGCGCCGCTCGCGGTACGCGGAGTATTGTCCCGAATAAACAAAACCCTCGCGAAAGGCCTGCGCCAGATCATCGACCTTGCCGAAATCCTGATAGTAGCCCGTGCGCTCGCCCGTCAGCAGCGTGTGCAGAGCGTGATGAAGGTCATCACTCCACTGAGCGTCCAAGCCATAGCCGCCGGACTCAAAGGATTGGATAAAACGCGCGTCATTCAAATCGCTCTCGGCGATTAAATAAACGTTGCGGCCTGTTTGACTGGCGAGCTGCCGAACCGATTGTGCGAGCAGGCGCAGGAAGGGTTGGGCATTGTGATCGGTAATCGCATGAATTGCGTCGAGACGCAGAGCGTCCAGGTGGAACTCGGAGAGCCAATAAAGAGCGTTTTCGGTGAAGTAACGGACCACCTCATCGCTTTGCGGTCCGTCGAAGTTGATGGCCTGTCCCCACGGGGTCCTGTACTGCTCCGTGAAATAAGGGCCGAAATCGCCGAGATAGTTCCCCTCGAGGCCCAAGTGGTTGTAAACCACATCCAGAACCACGGCCAGTCCCCGTTCATGGCAGGCATTCACCAACCGCTTTAATCCATCCGGTCCGCCGTAGCTATTCTGCACGGCGAACGGGCACACCCCGTCGTAGCCCCAGTTGCGGGTACCGGGAAATTGCGCCACGGGCATCACTTCGAGGGCGGTGATCCCTAAATGCCGTAACTCATCGAGATGCCGGATGATTCCATCAAATGTTCCCTCTGCGGTATAAGTGCCTGTATGAAGCTCATAAATGATGTAGTCATCCAGGGGAATCCCTTTCCAATCACGATCGGTCCATTCAAAGGCGGATGAATCGATGACCTGGGAAGGCCCATGCACTCCTTCAGGCTGAGATCGGGAAGCGGGGTCGGGGCGCTCTTTCTGGCCATGCAAAACATACCAGTAAAGGCTTCCGGGCGGGACGCTCTCCAGTATAGCCGTGAAATAGCCACGCTCTTGACGCTGCATGGAGGTGCGCTGCGGGCAGGGCTCAAGCACCTGGACTTCGACAGACTGGCTGTTGGGCGCCCACACAAGGAACTGCGACCGGCCATTTCCCAGATAGATGGCGCCTAAAGACACTTATACTCCATTTCCAAACGGGGCAGCGCATTTGGCCGGCACGTAAGCCCGATCGGTTAAGCCGTTACTTCTCGACGCGCAGGTTGTTTGTTACTGAGAACACGCCCGGAACGGTCTTGGCTTGGATGCCTGCGACGTTTTTATCCCCTTGGTTCGCCACGACGCCGACCAGCGTAACGTGTCCATTATCCACAATGATGTGGATCGGGGGGACAGCCTGCAACGCGTAACGGTTCAATGTGGACTGCCCATAAATCGACCGGTACTCCGCCAAACGAATCCTATTGTCCATTGAAGAGAGTGGCAGAACTTGGATGTGGTTGGTTACTCCTTGCACTCCTTCAATCTTCTTAACCACATTTTCGGCTTCGGACTTCAGCGTAGGTTTCACCACTTGCCCGAGCAATTCCACATGATATCCGTCGATTCTGTATTCAAGATTGTCGAAGACTGAGTAGTAGGGTAGCAGGCGCAACTGATGGCCCACCTCTTTCTTCAGGTACGATCCTGATTGCCGTGGTTGAGGCTTTTGAGGGTTGGACGCGCTATTTCCCATTCCCAGGATTGGCAGCGTCATCATGGCGCCCGCTAGAACCAAACACCCCATAAGCCGTTTCGTGGTGCTTTTCATGACTCCTCCTTTTTTTGTGGCCTTGAAATCTGAGGCAGGGGGTTTACCATCGAGCTCGCGCAAATACGCTATGCCGTATGGCGTTTTGTAGGGGCGCTGCTTGCTGCGCCCGCTGACGCCAGGCGCGGCAAGCAGCGCCCCTACATCATTTTCACGCCAAGTAGTGTGCCCCGGCGTCACGCTGGCTGCTTTTCAGCGCCTTGTTGTATCTTGATGCTCAGCATCACAACGGAGCGGCCTTCGACCCGATACACGCCGTTCTGTTGAGTCGATTGCTCCTTGGCCGTTGCTTCCTTTGTGTCCAGTAACAATTGCCATTTTTGTCCGGGCTGCTTAGCCGGCAAAACGAAGTCGATGGGCGCGTGGTACGCGTTGAGAAGAATCAGCAGAACATCATCAATCATTCGATTGCCGCGCTCGTCGACCTCCTCCATTGCATCGCCTGCCATCCGTAGGGCGAGGGACCGAGCCTCTGGGTTGTCCCAATCCTCATCGGATATTTCCCGGCCATCAGGCCAGAACCAAGTGAGGTCTTTGACTTCAGAGCCGCGGATCTTGCGGCCGTGAAAGAACCTCCGCCGCCGGAGCGCGGGATGTTCCTGAAATAATTTGATGATGTAGCGCGTGAACTCGAGCAGCTCGCGCCGGGGCGCGTCCAGGTTCCAGTCCAACC
Organism: Terriglobia bacterium; assembly: GCA_050745285.1. Taxonomy (GTDB): domain Bacteria; phylum Acidobacteriota; class Terriglobia; order UBA7540; family UBA7540; genus RH2-MAG17b. The sequence continues at coordinate 11,834 of JBOGJX010000320.1, read as the reverse complement.
AGGAAAGCTCGTTGTCCTGGCAGTAGGTGTTGTTATTCCCCTTTTTCGTCCGTCCAATTTCATCACCCGCCAAGAGCATGGGCACGCCCTGCGACAAAAGAAGGGTTGCCAGGAAATTGCGCTGCTGCCGCGCCCGGAGGCTTTGAATAGCCGGGTCGTCCGTTGGTCCTTCCACTCCGCAATTCCAACTGATATTGTCGTCAGTTCCGTCGCGGTTTTCTTCCCCGTTGGCTTCATTGTGTTTTTCGTTGTAGGCCACCAGGTCGTACAGGGTGAACCCGTCATGGGCGGTCACGAAATTGATGCTGGCGTGCGGCCGTCGTCCTCCATGCTCATAAAGATCGCTGCTTCCCGTGAGCCGATAGGCGAGTTCGCTGACCTGGCCGCCGTCCCCGTGCCAGTAGCGCCGGACCGTGTCCCGATAGCGCCCATTCCACTCCGCCCAGAGGATGGGAAAGTTACCCACTTGATATCCGCCTTCACCCAGGTCCCACGGTTCGGCAATCAGTTTGACCTGAGACAGCACCGGGTCCTGATGGATGATATCGAAAAACGCGCCCAGCTTGTCCACGCCTTGCAGGGTTCGGGCCAGCGTGGAGGCCAGATCAAAGCGGAACCCGTCCACGTGCATGTCGAGCACCCAGTAGCGAAGACTATCCATGATGAGCTGCAGGATGCGTGGATGGCTCATGTTGGGGGAATTTCCACACCCCGTATAGTCCTGGTAGTAGCGGCGGTTTTCCGGCTTCAAGAGGTAGTAGCTGGCATTGTCGATGCCTCGGAAACACAGCGTCGGCCCGAGCTCGCTGCCTTCTGCGGTGTGGTTATAGACCACGTCCAAAATCACTTCGATCCCGGCGCGGTGGAGGGCCTTGACCATGTTCTTGAATTCCGTGACCTGCTGGCCCAGGTTCCCCGAGCTCGAGTAGCGTTCCTCGGGCGCAAAGAAACCGATCGAGTTGTAGCCCCAATAGTTTCTGAGGCCTCGATCTACAAGATACCGGTCATCAATAAACGCGTGCACCGGCATCAATTCCACGGCCGTGATCCCGAGCGCGCCGAGGTATTTGAGAACCTCAGGCGAGGCCAGCCCGGCGTAGGTCCCGCGCTCTTTCTCGGGCACGCCGGGATGCTGCGCAGTGAATCCCTTCACATGGAGTTCATAGATTAGCATCTTAGCAAAGGGGATGCCGAGGCGCGTGTCTCCTTCCCAGTCGAAGGCCGGGTCAAGAACCGCGCACTTCGGCACATCTGTGGAATCATCGCGATCGTCCAACGAGAGGTCGGCGTCCGCATGTCCTACCGTATAGCCAAACTGGGCGTCACTCCACTGGAGGTCACCAGCAATAACCTTTCCATAGGGGTCCAGCAGAAGTTTGGCCGGGTTGAAGCGATGACCTTGCTCCGGCTCGTAAGGCCCAGACACTCTGTACCCGTATAGTTGGCCGGGACGTGCCTCTGGCAAATACACGTGCCAAACGTGGTCCGTGTATTCAGGCATCGTGAGCCGGCCAACTTCCTGATTGCCACCTTTCCCGCCAAACAGGCACAACTCAACCTTGGTGGCGTTCTCAGAAAAGAGGGAAAAGTTAACTCCGGAGCCATCCCACGTGGCCCCGCGCGGATAGGGCTTGCCAGGCCATGCTTTCATTGAACCTCCCATATCTTAACTTTTGTGCGGAGATGAGGAGCCGTTGGCGCGCGAGCATCGGAAAAGCCTTTCACCACAGAGGCCACAAAGAGCACAGAGGAAGACCCGTCCGTAATTAAGTGTTCATGGTCAGGAGCGCGGGGCTTTAGAGGCAGCGCCGCGATTGCTGCTGTAGCGGCGGGCGTCCCTGCCGCCGTGCCGGGGCTTTCAATTATTCCAGCAGCGCGACGCCGCTCCAGAGCAGCTCCCTGCGTATTCCAATCCCCATATTACGGGTTTTCTTACTGTCTCCGCTGTTCAGAATGAGACGGTTACACATTTTGCCCAGAGTCTGTTGAGTGATCCAGGTTGCAAGCGAAACGCGCGTGGGAGGGTTGTCCACAGTGTCGGGAGTGAGGGCGTTGGGGCCTTATAGAGGTGCAGGCAATCCTGGGCGAAGCGCCGAGGCCGGTGATCTGTCCCTGTCGATATTGATACGCGCGGCAAGGCAATCCCTCACCTCCGCCCTTAACCGGTCGGGATCGACCGGCTTTTCAAGAAAGCTGTATGCGCCCAATCGGATGGCCTCGATCTCTTCGCACCAGCTTCCTTCCCCGCTCATGATGATGCAACTCACAGAATGAAGCTGATGGCCGAGCTCTTTCAATAGTTCGATGCCACTCATGCGCGGCATTCGCAGATCAGAAATAACCAAGTCGAAGCTAGCCAAGGAAATCTCTTGCAGAGCCTGGAGGCCGTCGCAAGCGGTTTTCGCCTCGTAGCCCCACAAACAGAGTAATTCGGCGGCGCTTTCTCTCTCGGTGTCGTCGTCCTCAACCACCAGTATTTTGCCCAGCGCCGCGTCTACCATGCCCAGATACTTGCACGCCAATAACCTTTTCCTAGTACCCCCGCCAACGGCCTGGTAAGAAAAGAGATAGCTGCGGTTTAAGCGCCAAGCCACGACGCGCTGAGGGCATGTAATTCCTGCACGCCTTGCCCGGAGTTGCTATAGCCCAAAAGGCAAACGAGCGTTCTTCGATGGAGGCGGTACAAACCGGCGACTCATCGCCCATTACACGTTACTCCGCATCGAAAGCGGTCTTGCCGGCAGAAGCTGGGGCGGGGACCTCTTCGTTTATTGTCTTCTGGATTCGCATCCCGTAGAACGACTGATACACAAAGTAAAACGATATGGCGAAGAAGATCGCGGCCAGAATGTGCGTCAAGGCGCCGCCGGTTTGGGCGGTCAGTTTGACGGCGAGCTCGACGGCGAGCAGCCCGAAGAGCGTGGTGAACTTGATGATGGGGTTCAGCGCCACGGAGGAAGTGTCCTTGAACGGATCGCCCACCGTGTCGCCAACGACAGTGGCGTCGTGGAGAGCGGTGCCCTTCTGCTTGAGCTCGACCTCCACGATCTTCTTCGCGTTGTCCCATGCGCCGCCCGCGTTGGCCATGAAGATCGCCTGATAAAGACCGAAGGTGGCGATGGAAATCAGGTACCCGATGAAGAAAAACGGATCCAGGAAAGCGAAGGCCAGGGTGACGAAGAAAACCGCGATGAAGATGATGATCATGCCTTTCTGCGCGTACTGCGTGCAGATGGCGACCACTTTCTTGCTGTCACTGACGGACGCCTTCTCGACCCCCTCCAACTTGATATTGGCCTTGATGAATTCGACCGCGCGATAAGCTCCGGCGGTCACGGCCTGAGTGGAAGCGCCGGTGAACCAGTAGATGATGGCGCCGCCAGTGACCAGACCGAGTACGAACGGCGCGTGCAGCAAGGACAGCTTATTCACGTTCTGTGTCAGGCCAATCGTGAGCGCCATAATGATTGAAAAGATCATGGTGGTGGCCCCGACCACGGCGGTGCCGATCAAGACCGGCTTGGCCGTGGCCTTGAACGTATTGCCCGCGCCATCGTTAGCTTCGAGCATTTCCTTGGCGCGCTCGAAATCAACGTCGACGTTGTAGTCCCTCTTGATTTCAGCGCGGACACCGGGATCCTGCTCGATCAGCGAAAGCTCATAGATCGATTGCGCGTTGTCTGTGACGGGGCCGTAAGAATCGACCGCGATCGTCACTGGACCCATGCCCAGAAAGCCAAAGGCCACCAGGCCAAAGGCAAACACGGGCGCCGCGAGCATGATGTTTTCGAGGCCCCTTGCGCTTACCCACGAGCCAATCGCCATCAGGAGCACCATCACGAGGCCCAGATAGTATGCGGAGAAGTTGCCGGCCACAAAGCCGGACAGGATGTCGAGCGACGCGCCGCCTTCCTTGGCCGAAACCACCACCTCCTTGACGTGGCGCGACTCGGTGGAGGTGAATACCTTCACTAACTCCGGAATAATGGCGCCGGCGAGCGTTCCGCAGGAGACGATGACGGAGAGTTTCCACCAGAGCGAAGGGTCGCCGCCCAGGCTGGGAAGGATGAACCAGGAAGAAAGAAACGTCAGCCCGATCGACGCAAACGAAGTGATCCAGACGAGCGAGGTGAGCGGCGCTTCGAAGTTCATTTCGTCCACCTTGGCGTAGAGAGCCTTGGCGATGGCCGCGTTCACGTAGTAGGCCGCCGCCGCCGCGACGAGCATGGCAACGCGGATCACGAAGATCCATACCAGCAATTGCACCTGAAGGGCAGGGACCTTCACGCCTAGCAGGATGAAGGCAATCAATGCAACGCCGGTTACGCCGTAGGTTTCAAATCCATCCGCGCTCGGTCCGACGGAATCGCCCGCGTTGTCTCCCGTGCAGTCGGCGATGACGCCCGGATTACGCGCATCGTCTTCTTTGATCTTGAAGACGATTTTCATGAGGTCGGCGCCGATGTCAGCGATCTTGGTGAAGATGCCGCCGGCGATGCGCAAGGCCGCCGCGCCCAACGACTCGCCGATGGCGAACCCGATGAAGCACGGTCCGGCGTAGGATCCAGGAATGAACAGCAGGATGATGAGCATCATCAGGAGCTCAACGCTGATTAGCATCATTCCGATACTCATGCCCGCCCGGATGGGAATCTCATAAAGGGGAAATGGCTTGCCGCGAAGGCTGGCAAAGGCCGTGCGGGAGTTGGCAAACGTGTTCACGCGGATGCCGAACCACGCCACGCCATAGCTTCCGCAAATGCCGAACACACTGAAGGCGAGAATCACGACCACCCGCAGGGCGTCAAATTTCAGCAGCACGCCAAAGTACACCACGATGATGGCCGCAATGAAAATCCAGAGCAGAAAAAGGAACTTGCCCTGGTTTACGAGGTAGGTCTTGCAGGTTTCCCAGATCAACTGGGAGACTTCTTTCATCGATTCGTGGGCGGGCAGGTTTTTAAGGCGGCTATAAATGGTGAGGCCGAAGATCAGCCCGAAGATGCAGAACAGGATTCCGTACATCAGGAGCCTGTGCCCGTCCACTCCAAGGAACTGAACCTGGGTGAAGTCCGGTAGCCGCAAATTGGCTTCCCCTCCTACTTCTTCGGCGGGCTTGGCCAAAGCCGTGGCGCCGCCCGCCAAGGTCAAAGCCACCCCCGCGGCGCATATCCCTGCAATCCGCTTCCGTAGTGGCCGGGCATGGGCGATCCACCCGTGCGCCCAACGAACGGACGCTCCAGCGCCCACCTTGATGCTCTTCGAAATGCTTTTGCTTGCTGCCCCATCCCGAAGTAATACCCATCGCGCGAGCAAAAAGACAACGGCGAGGGCGCTGATGCCCGGGATTAAGGCAAGAACAGAGTGATTCATTGAGTTGGCCTCCGGCGGCGTTTCACAGCAAGGATTCCAGCGAATCGCCGCGCGTTAAAGTTGTTGATACAAGTTACAGTGATGACGTCTCAGGAGAGAATGTGCCCCCACCCACCGAAGCCGGACTTATAGCATATTGGAGCGGAGGGCGTCAAGGAAAGTGCGCCTTCGGCAGCGGTATAGTTTGGCATGTAGCGGCGAGTTTATCTCGCCAAATGGCGGCGTAAAGCCGCCCTTACATCACTTGGACCACCGCCGCGCCTTATATCCCGGTTTGATTTTCTTAGGGGGGGGGCCAGCTTTGCAGTACGTATGTTAAGTTCTCTTCAGGTGTGGCAGGGCATGGCTTTAGCCATGCCCTGACCGCTGCTAAATCGACTTAACATAAGTAATGTTAGCAGGTTGCTGACAACCCTTTTGGTTGTCATTCTGATCCCTGCGTCTTCGCTCAGGGTAAACTCCGCGAAGAACCTGCTTTGTGTTAAATCAACGACTTGCGGGATACTTCGTCGACTTCGGTTCCTCCGAATGGCCCGCTTGCCGGCCTTTTCAGCATCCCGCGCAACGTCACTCAACGGACACCCCTCGTTTAATATAGGCTAGCCATGTAGTGTTCGCTTTAGACCACCTGATTTGATGCGGTCGGAATGGCAGCGGAAGACTGTGAAAGTTGGCCCGGCATGCCCCACATTTTGTGCAAAACGCAACCGGGTGCTTAGACTTTCCCGACCGCGAGATCAAGAGCGAATATCTAAGATTGCAACCCTCGTGTTCCTTTAAATGATTGACAGGCAATGGGTAACAATGTTAACTGGCCAGTTATTCCATGCGATCACATCGCGCTCTTCGGATGCGGTCCGGCACCCGGGTTAAAGGTTTTCCACATTTTTTTCCACAGCCGCTTCCGCCGCAGAAAATCAAGGGAAATCAGCTTCAAGGAGTTCCGGTGGGCCGGGAATAATGGCTTTTGAATTGAATTTTAACGGATTCGGGGACCAGCGCCCGGACTAGGACGCGTTGTCCTGAGAACCGCGTGGAGGTGACCGTGCCGATGCGATGAAGCCGCGCCAGCGTTTTTCCATCGGCAGAGGAAAGATCGAATTCGGCTTCGACCACCGGATCACGGGCGAGCGCCTGATCGATGCGGAGAAGAAGATCGGAAACGCCGGCGCCGGTTTGCGCGGAGATGGCGGCGTCGACCGGCCCCAGCGGGACACGGCGCATCTCGGCCTCGGGAACCTGGTCGATTTTGTTCCACACGCGCAGTCGAGGGGCGGACGTGAGGCCCATGCTTTCGAGCAGCGTCTCGACGGAGTCACGACGCCCAGGCCAATCTGGGTGGGAGGCGTCGATCACGTGCAGGAGCAAGTCCGCGCTATCGAGCTCTTCGAGCGTAGCCCGGAAGGACGCTACGAGATGAGTGGGAAGGTCGCGGATGAAGCCGACGGTGTCTGAAAGCAGCGCCTTGCGGCGGGAGGGCAGCGCAATCGAGCGCACGGTGGGATCCAGCGTGGCGAAGAGGCGGGGTGAGGCCAGGATGCTCGATCCGGTGAGCGCATTGAAGAGGGTTGACTTGCCGGCGTTCGTATAACCTACCAGCGCCACGCTGAGGAAGTTCCGTTGGCGGCGACGATCGCGGTGGATGGAACGCTGCGCCCTGACGTGGTCGAGCGCCTCCTTAAGCTTTTGGATGCGCGTCCGGACGCGGCGGCGGTCAAACTCTAGTTTCTGTTCGCCAGGGCCGCGGGTACCAATGCCGCCGCCCAAGCGCGAGAGGCGGGTGCCTTGGCCGGCCAGCCGGGGCAGCAAATAACTCAATTGGGCGAGCTCTACCTGCAGTTTCCCCTCGCGCGTGCGGGCGCGCCGGGCGAAGATATCGAGGATTAATTGGGTGCGATCAATAACCTTCAGGTCGAGCGCCGCTTCGAGGTTGCGGAGTTGGGTGGGGGTGAGATCGTGACCAAAAATTGCGCAGGTTGCGCTAAGCCCGGCCGCCGAAACCCGAATCTGCTCCACCTTGCCGCGTCCTACTAGCGTGGCGGGATCAGGCTCGGGCGTGCGCTGGCACGCGAAGCCCGTCACTTGCGCTCCGGTACTCTTGGCGAGGTCCGAGAGCTCCGCGAGGGACTCCTCAGCGGACAGCAGGCCGGCGGCGCCGGGAAGCTGGCGCGCCCGGCTTCGTGACCATTCCACCAGGAAGACTTTTTCGCCGTTAGGAATCTTGCCCCTCCGCGGCCGGGACGGAAGCATGCTGCACCGCCGTCGGCCGGTTCACAATGACGGTCGAGATCGCGTGCTTGAAGATAAGCTGCTCCTGGTGGTTGTTTTCAAGAATCAAGGAAAACTTATCAAAGCTTCGAATGCGTCCGCTCAGCTTGACCCCGCTTAACAGATACAGGGTAACGAGCGTCTTCTCCCGGCGTGCGTTATTGAGGAAACCCTCTTGAATATTCTGAGGCGTTTTATCCCCTTGGTCCTTTTTATCATTTGCCAGAGTGCTCATGAATGAGACCTTTCCCCCGTGGGTGCGTATGATTCAACGAAATGGCGCTGCAATTAGGGGCGAGAACCGGAGCCAGCCATGAATATATCCGGAGCTGGACTTCCGGATCATCTCCAAACCCTTCAAACCATGTTACATCCGATTCGCGCCGGAACCACGTCATTTGGCGCTTGGCGTACTGGCGCGTCGCGGCTTGGGTGGCCCGGATGGCGCCGGCAATATCCAACTCGCCCCGGAGCACCGCGCAAGCCTGGCGGTATCCGAGCGCTAGAAGGGGGCCAGATGGCTTGCGCAACAGTTCTTCGCGCCGGGCTACAAGCGCGCGCGTTTCATCGAGAAGGCCCGCGGCGAACATCAAGTCCACCCGGCGGTCAATACGCTGGCAAAGCTCCGCTCGCGGCGGGTTTAATCCAGCCTTCACCACCTTAAACCCCCGAAGCCTCTCGCGCCTGCGCGCGTAAAGCGCCGACGCCGGCTCTCCGGCCAGCAGGCAGATTTCAACCGCCCGGATCACCTTTTGTGTATCGTTCGGGTGGATGCGGGCCGCCGTGTTTTGATCGAGGCGTCTCAGCACCCGATGCAAAGCCGCGCCTCCGTAGCGGCTCTCGATCCGCCGTAATCTGGCGCGCAAATCGGCCGACCGCGTGGGACCGTCAAAGAGGCCGTCGAGCAGAGCTCGCAGGTAAAGACCAGTGCCTCCTACGAGGATCGGCAGCCTTCCGCGCTCGCGGAGATCGGCCAGGGCATGCAACGCCAAGCGACGAAAATAACCCGCCGTCGCGATCTGATCCGGGTCGAGCACGTCGAGCAGATGGTGAGGCGCCCGCTGCCTTTCCGCACGGCTAACCTTGCCCGACCCGATGTCCATGCCGCGATAGACCTGAACCGAATCGTAATTAATAATCTCGCCGTTCAGTCGCTCCGCCAGGTAGAGAGCCAGATCCGATTTCCCGCATGCGGTTGGGCCGGCGATGGCGACCAGCGGCGGCTCGAAACCGAGCGGTTCCCTGGCAACCGGTGAAGCGCCAGGAGCAGCAACAGAATCAGGAGCGCTGCAAGAAGGAGCAGGGCGCCCAGAAGCCGTTTTCGCGACCGGTGCGGGAAGCTCGAATTCGCCATGGGATAAGCCACGCATACCGTCTGAGAAATAAGCGCTAGCCGCAACACGGTTTACTTAGCTAACTTTTCGTCGCCGTGCGAGAATTTTAGGCAAATGTCATGCTGAGACCCTCGACTTCGCTCAGGGTAAACTCCGCGAAGAATCTATTTCCCTTATTCTCAATACGACAAGCAGATGCTCATGTCGTTGTGCGAAACCCGCAAAGCATGGAAAGGGATCCGGAAGGGCATGGCTTTAGCCATGCCACCGGGAAGCCCTATTTTCCACCTTCCCACTGCGGCGACGGGCGATCCGCCCGTCGCCGCAGCGGGAGACAGCGAAAAGGGGAGCACGTTGCGGCACGGTTAAAACCGTGCCCTTCCGTCTTCCTAATCGAATTTTCAGAGCAGATGCTTCGCTCCGCTCAGCATGACATACGGATTGGCGGCCGAAAGCCACGTTGAGCTTAAGTGAACAGTGTTGGCTACCACTCCTCGTTTGGGATTTTAATCGAGAGCCGGGGAAGGGTTCAAGGGGCCATATTGTAAAAATAGTTGAATTGCAGCACCAAGTGCTTTCCCGTGAACTGGCGCGGCAGGGGAGGGAATGGGTTCGAGGCACGGATGCTGGCTTCGGCGGCCCGGTCGAGCGGCGACCTCCCCGAAGAACTCACGAGCTGCAACCGAGGCACGGAGCCATCTTTGAGAATCTCGAAGACCAGAGCCACGCGTCCCTTTTCGCCCAGTCTCGCGGCCTCCGGAATTACTGCGTACCAGTTCTGCCGGACAATCATGAGGATTTGCGCGAGGTAAGGGCCAAAATCCACCCCTTGTGTGTCCGAGAGAATGATGGGCCCCGAGGTGCTGAAATTGGGGTTCAAATTATTGAGTTGAGTGATCGAACTACCTGGCCCAGGGATCTGGCCGGAGCTCCGGCCCTGCGCCGCATCCCGCAATGATTGTTGAATAGCCTGGCCCGGAGTGGCCATGCCCATTTGCTCGGCGAGAAGCGGGTTGGTCTTGGCAGGCGGTTTCACGTCCGAAAGCGTGATCTCCGGTTTTTCGATGGGCTTCGCCTGCGGGTGCGTTAGTTGAGCTTCCTGTTTTTGGGTTGCCGGGGCCGGCGCGCTGGCGCGCTGAGGCGGCGCTGGAACCGCCTGTTTGGGAGGAGCGGGGGGAGCGCCGCCGGCGAGCTTGGGCAGGTGGGTATTCCCGCGCATATGCGGCATCGAAAGGCCGTTTGGCTTCACCACCGGCGAGGGCCCGTGCGCAAGCCGGTTCTTGTCGGAGAGAATGTTAGTTCTGGGCTTCCGCCGCAGCTCCCTCTCCAAGTCGGGTGGCATCACCAGGAAGGTGGCCTGTTGCTGCCGCTGTTCCTGCTGAGCCGCTTCGGCGCGCACCCACTCCGCGTGCCGCCGCATGTACCCCGAAGCAACAAGCAGCAAGATGATGAAAATGATTTCCCCCAGCACCGCCGCCAGAAACGCCGTCCGCCGCCGCCATTTGGCGGCTTCGCCGATCTCCTCAAGAACCAGATGTAACGTGGGCTCTTCGTTCATTCGCTGTTTGCTTTTGCGGCGCCAACGGATCTGGACAATGCAATGGTAGCCACGGCGCGAGATTTGCGCCGTGGGCCTTTTGATACCCAAACCCCACGGCGCACAAACCGCGCTGTGGCTACCTCAACGACCTGATGGAGCGTGCTAGGCGCCGATCACGATCATCATTTGCTGTCCTGTTTAGTATGGCATATCCCCTACGGGATGCACACCGCGCTCCCCTAGCGAGGCGCCTCATGACTCCCATGATTTATGACGGAAATGAGCAGGCCTTTGTTACGATTCGCCGCTCTGGCCTGCGGGTTGTGTGAGATGCAGATTTACTTTTGCGGCATGTGATTGGATGCACTCCATCACTTGCGCAGCCAGCGCCAGGGCCTGACGGCCTTCCTCGCCCCCTGCGAGAGGCGGAGTGCGCGTGCGGACCGAATGCAGGAAAGCCTCAATCTCCGCGCGGAGAGGCTCGCGGGCGTGGGTTTCGAGCTTGCGAAAGCCGATCTGCGGAATCGCCTCGCCCCGGTCAACGCTGACCACCAGCACATCCTGGCGGGTGAAGTCGATAGAGATGTATTCGTTGGGCTGGAAGTAGCGGAATTTTCTCACCTTTTCCGTGCTCACGCGGCTGGCCGTGAAATTGGCTACCGCGCCGCTTTCAAATTCGACCCGCGCGTTGGCGATGTCCACTTTGTCGGAGAGCACCGGAAGTCCCACGGCACGCACCTCGCGGGGAGGGGAGCCCACAAGCCAGAGAACCAGGTCGAGATCGTGAATCATGAGATCGTAAACCACGTCAACGTCCAGGCTGCGCGGGCTGAATACGCCCAGGCGGTGAACCTCAAAGAAGAGGGGGCCATGGGTGATCGCTTTGGCCGCAATGGCGCCCGGGTTGAAGCGCTCGACGTGCCCAACCTGCAGGATGCGGCCCCGCTCGGCCGCCATGCGGATCAACTCGCCGGCCTCCTCCACCGTCCGCGCGATGGGCTTTTCAACCAACAGGTCGATACCGCGCGCGAAAGCCTTGCGGGCCACGGCGGCGTGATCTGTCGTCGGAATCACCAGGCTCGCCGCCTGCGCGGATTGCCAAACGTCATCGAGGGATTGGAAAGCCTTGACGCCCAGCTCGGCCGCCAGTAGCTCGCGGCGGTCCGCGCGGACGTCGTAGACGCCCACCAGATCTGCGCCGGGAATCGCTTGGTAATGCCGCGCGTGACGGCTGCCGTGCTCTCCCGCCCCAATCACCGCAACCCGAATCTTGGCTTCACTCAACCTTAATCACCTGTTCCGAAAATTTCGGTTAGGAG
>JBOGJX010000319.1:0-2852 GCA_050745285.1 Terriglobia bacterium | reverse complement strand
CCTCCTTGATCGCCTGAACCTTGTGGGCATTGACCATAAAGTGTGAACCGCACGCGGGGGGAGCCGGCTGAAAAGGGTTCCAGCGGCCAGCAAGTGGACTCACCGGCAAATGTCTAAAAAGTCCAGTAGTGCTCAACCCCATCCCACTGGAAGAATAACCGCGACGAGATCCCGGTTCCGGAACTTCTGGCTCGCCCAGTTTGCCGTGTCGGTGCTCTTGTGGTTTGTGTTTGTTGGAACGCCCTCTTGGGCCGAGTTCTGCGTGGGCATTGCGGCGGGAGTGATCACCGCACTCGCAGCCACTGGGATTCGCAGAAGAAATTTTGGCATTTTTCGCCCCTATGCTCGTTGGCTGCTCGAAGCGTGGCATCTACCCGGCGCCGTGATGTACGACTACGGGGTGCTGGCCTCGGTCCTCTTCAGCGGGATTTTCAAAGGCAAAAAGAAAGTTGGATTTTTTAAGGTGGTGAAGTATAGTGCGGGCGGCGCCGACAGCCGATCGGCGGCGCGGCGGGCTCTTGCCATCACGATGGCAAGCCTTCCTCCCAACTCCCTGGTTATTGACATTGACGTCCAAAAGCACTTCATGCTCATCCATCAAGTCCGGCCGGCCGATGTCCCCAAGTACCTGAAGCCTCTGGGTGTGGAATGAATATTTGGCTGCTTGCTGCCACCGTATTGCTGGTCAGCCTCATTCCGTGTGGCATTCTTTGCCTGCGCGGCGATCCCATGGACCGTCTGGTCGGATTGGAGACGGCGGGAATCATCGACACCTTGATTCTGCTGCTTCTGGCCGAAGGATTTCACCGCAGCCCGTTCTATGACCTGGCATTGGCGCTTGCACTCCTCTCTTTTGCCGGGGGGCTCGTATTCACCCGCTTTCTGGAGCGGTGGCTATGAACGTCCACCAAATCAGCGTATACATTCTGCTCACCATCGGCGTGGCGTCCGCATTATTCTCGTCCATTGGCATTCTGCTCGTTCACGATTTCTACGAACGTCTTCATTACATGGCGCCCGCCGCCACCGTGGGCGTGACGGCGATCGCGGCAGCCGTCATCGTGCAGGAATCATTTTCCCTTACATCAGCCAAAGTCCTTTTCATCTGTCTCGTGGTGCTGATTATGAATCCGGTCCTGACTCACGCCACAGCGCGCGCGGCGCGCATTCGACGGCTTGGCCAGTGGCAGCCGCAGCCAGATGAAAAGGTCGAGCATCCATCCGATGCGGGCCGCAGAAGACGCCGCAAATGATAGCGGATGAATGGAGATGATCCCGCCATGGCTCTCATACAGGCATTAATTCTAATCTTTGTGGCGATTGCGGCTACAGGGGTGGTGCTGACGCGCGATCCCTTGCCTCAAGCGATTGTGGTCAGCTTTTATGGGCTTCTGCTCGGAATCATGTTTTTTATTTTTCAGGCGCCCGACGTGGCCTTAGCCCAAATTGCGGTTGGCGCCGTGGCTCTGCCGCTCATGATTCTGCTCGCGCTTACGAAAGTGCGGAAGAAGACGGAATGACTCGCCAAACCAGAAAATGGGTTGCGCTTCCGGCGCTGGCGGGGTTTGCCTTGCTGCTCCTTTGGGGATTGCGAGGCGTTCCCCTTTTTGGACATTACCGCGGCCCATATGGAGACCTTCTCAACGCGCGCGCGGTTTCCGAGCGCCATATCACTGACGTTGTGACGGCGGTGAACTTCGACTACAGAGGCTTTGATACTCTGGGGGAAGAATTCATCCTCTTCTCGTCCGTGATGGGCGTGCTCCTGCTTCTGAGACAGCAGCGCGATGAAACCCAGGGGCAGCCTCAGGATGAAGCGCCGCAGCGCTCGGCGCCCGCCACGAGCGACGCGGTTCGCGTATTGGCGCTGGGCCTCGCCGGTCCTATTTTATTGTTTGGCATCGACGTGGTTGTTCACGGACAGCTCACTCCGGGTGGCGGATTCCAAGGCGGAGTGATCTTGTCCATGGCGCCTTTACTCATTTATCTGGCGGGAGATTTTGAGACCGTTTCCCGGATCACCTCGCACACACTTTTCGAAATGAGCGAGTCGTTCGGAGCGGCTGGTTACATCTTGAGCGGCTTCATCGGAATCGCCTGTGGCGGGGCCTTCCTGCAGAATGTTTTACCATTGGGAAAAGTGGGATCCGTATTCTCGGGAGGAACAATCCCCCTGATCGATCTCAGCGTGGGGATCGAAGTGGGCGCCGGCTTTGTTCTGCTGGCGATGGCCTTTCTGGAGGAGACGCTCGTCGAACGCCTCCGGCGTGGCGCCCGATGAGTTTCTTCCCGTACATCGTAGCCGCCTGGCTCTTCGTTGTGGGGCTTTACGGCGTCATTACCAGCCGGAATCTCATCCATCTGATCATCTGCCTCTCGGTTTTGCAATCTTCCACCTACGTTTTGCTGCTCTCGATTGGCTACCGGGTGGGCGCCGCGGCGCCCGTCTTTGCCAATATGCCCGTGGGCACGCCAGCCGTTGATCCGGTCGTGCAGGCTCTCATGCTCACGGATATTGTGGTGGAGGTGACGGTGATGGCTTTACTGCTTGCCCTGGCAGTGCAAGCTCATAAACGAAGCGGCACGTTAGACCCCGACGAACTTAGCCCGCTGCGTGATTAAATCTTAACCCCAATCTGGCGCTTGGCCGCATAAGTTTTAGATATGTATTACTAACGAGGCTCGCCTCAAACCAACGAGGCGTGACCCCTCACCCGGCTTACTCCGCTCGCCACCCTCTCCCTCAGGGAGAGGGCGGGAGTCAATGACGGAACCACAGCCCTCTCCCTTGGGGAGAGGGTGCCCGAGGTACGAGGGCGGGTGAGGGGCCATATTAGGCCGTGGGGCGCCGC
>JBOGJX010000318.1:0-22610 GCA_050745285.1 Terriglobia bacterium | reverse complement strand
GTCCAACACGCCCGCCACGAGAAAAAAATTATGGATCGCCGGAATTTTTTGAAGAATACCACGATGTTGGCCGGCGTTGTGGCCCCGCGCCGGCTGTTGAAGCCGTTCTCAGCACAGGGTAAGGGTTTGGAGAACCAAACGGGCGCCCCGGATGAAGGTGGAGGCGTGCTTGATCTTTCGAGTGCGGTGGTTGTCGTATCGCAAACGCTCCCCAGGCGCGAGCGCAAAGCCATTCAGGTCCTGGTGGAGGAAATCGAACGGCGGACGCGGATTCGTTTGCCGGTCCGCGAGACCTGGCCCGCATCATCGGCCGCAAAGATCGTGATCGGTACGCCGGATTCGCTTCGCAAGCTGGGCGGCCCATTGCCCGCGGATATTTTCGGCGGCGGCGCCATGGCCACGGAGACAAGCCGCGAAGGATACACATTGCGAGCGTGGAATGCGCAGCCGCCCTCCGTGGCTGTCGCGGGCGTGGCCGTGGTTGGCGCGGACGAGCGGGGCGTCCTGTTTGGCGTGGGCGGCTTGCTGCGAAGCTTGAGGATGCGGAAGAACGAGATTGCGGTAGACGGCCATCTCAATCTTACAACCCATCCCAAATATTCGTTGCGCGGTTTGCAACTGGGATACCGGCCGAAGACGAATTCGTATGACGGCTGGACCGTGGACATGTGGGATCAGTACATCCGCGACCTCGCCGTGTTCGGGGCCAACTCAGTTGAACTCATCCCGCCGCGGTCGGATGACGAGTTGGGTGGCCCGAACTTCTGGCTTCCTCCCAAACGGATGATGGTCGAGATGTCGCGCATCTGCGATGACTACGGGCTTGACGTGTGGATCTGGTATCCCGCGATGCAAAAAGACTATTCCGATCCGAAAACGGTTGAGGCCGCCCTCAATGAATGGGGAGAAATTTTCAAGGCTTTGCCTCGAATTGACGCCGTATTCGTTCCTGGAGGTGATCCGGGCCATTCTCAACCCAACGTTCTGCTGGCGCTTCTTGAGAAACAACATCAGAATCTGCGGCAGTATCATCCTCGTGCGGCCACCTGGATTTCTCCTCAATCCTTCGACCGCCAATGGATGGAGGAATTTTTCGCAATCCTCGAACGCGACCAGCCAAAGTGGTTGGGCGGGGTCGTGTTCGGCCCGCAGATATATCTCGATCTTCCCGCGTTTAGGCAGCGGATTCCCAAGCAATATCCCATCCGCTTTTATCCGGATATCACGCACAGTCTGGAGTGCCAGTTCCCCGTGCCAGACTGGGACACTGCTTACGCCTACACAGAAGGGCGCGAAGTCATCAACCCCCGCCCCGCAGATTACGCGGACATCATGCGGCTCTATCTCCCTTACACTTCCGGGTTCATCGCCTATTCTGAAGGGTGTAATGACGATGTGAATGCGTTTGTGTGCGCCAGCATGGCGTGGAATCCCGAAGCCAAAGTCATCGGCGTTTTGCGCGAATACAGCCGCTATTTTATCGGCGATCAATTCACCGAAGGCTTTGCGCAGGGCTTGCTTGCACTCGAGAGGAATTGGCGCGCGCCGCTCATTTCCAACCAGGGCGTGATGACGACGCTCCAACAGTTTCAGACAATCGAAGCGGAGGCGTCTCCGCACGATCTGCTGGCGTGGCGGTTACAGCAGGCTCTCTATCGCGCTTACTACGACGCCTACGTGCGCAGCCGGCTTCTTTACGAGACTGTCCTGGAGCGGCAGGCAATGGACATCCTTGAGGAGGTCCGGCGGCCGGGAGTCCAGCCGCTTCCTCCCGGTATCGGCGACACGCACGGGGTCCCAACGAACGCATTGGATCTTCCGGCCGTCCTGGCAGAAGCTTCGGCAATCCTGGAAAAGGCCTACACCGCGCCGGTATCCCAGGATTGGCGAACGCGAGTGTTGGAACTGGGCGAGGCGCTCTACCAGAGCATTCGCATGCAAATGGCCGTCGAACTTTACAAGGCTGAGGCGGTCAATCGCGGCGCGACGCTCGACACGCTCGATGCAGCCATCTCCAATCTGCCATGGCTCCTGCGCCGCATCCGGGAGATTCGCGCCTTGCCGTCAGACGAGCGCCGCATCAACGCGATTCTAGAAATTCTGGATCGTACGAACCCTGGACCGGGTGGCTTCTATGATGACCTCGGTAACGTCGCCCAAGAGCCTCACTTGATTCGTGGCTTGGGGGCCGGCCGCGACCCTGAGTTCCGCCACTCCGCGCTGGACGAATTTGCCTACCCCGACAGGATGGGCGGCCTCGTTCCCGTAACCTGGAAGCGCTGGGCAGGATCGCTCTACGATGAGCCGCTCGAGTTGCACTATCCGAATCTTGACCCCTCGGCGGAATACCGGCTTCGGGTCGTCTATGCCGGCAACGCCATGAACAAAAGGATCCGGCTCGCGGCCAACAAGGGGATTGAGATTCACAACTACATCCAGAAGCCATGGCCAATCCGGCCGCTTGAATTTGACATTCCAAGCCAGGCCGTAGCTGCGGGGGAGTTGCGGTTAAGTTGGTTTGGCGAGCCAGGCCTCGGCCACAACGGCCAAGGCTGCCAAGTGGCCGAAGTGTGGCTCATGAAGAAATAGATTATTCAGGCCGAAGGAGAATCCAGGCTCGCCGTCAGCCTAGGCAGGCGGCCACAATTAAGGCGTACACATGAAAACCAGTGTATGTGCCACCTGCGCCGGGACGGTAACCTTGCAGGGCAACGCTTTCGAGCACGGCTCGCGGTAAATCCTACACCTTGGTTTCGAGGCTCTGGGCAACATCGTCGGGTAGTTTCACGGCGATGTGCATGCGCTTTTTCACCTCATTACTCAGCACCTCGCCGGCGTAGGAAAGTTGGAATATCTCGTTTCCCATGAACCACAGCGACAATCTGAATCAGAGCTTTCTTGGCCCGATAAATGACGAGGTAATTCCCGACTGGCCAGAAAAGGACCGGGAACTTGGTGAGGTCTTCCCGCTTATGGCCCATGCCAGGATTTCGTGCGAGAGCCTCAAACGCCTCGAAGAGTCCCGCGATCAGACGGTCAGCCGCCTCCATACTATCTTCCGCGATGTAATCCCAGAGATCATCCAGGTCCCGGTCCGCATCGCGGCCGAGAACATAGCCGCTCATGCGCGCTGCTTCCGGCGCTCTTCAGATTTCCTGTGAAGACGGGAAAGGGCCTCGATGGGATCCGCGCGCTCGCCGCGATCCAAAGAAGCCAGGCGCCGGCCCAGCTCCTCGCTAAACGCCGCGAGTTGGCCGGCACGCGCCCGCTCGTAATCTTCCAACAAGCGGAGCGCCTCCCGCATCACCTCGCTCGCCGAGTTGTAGCGGCCGCTTTGTACTTTGGTTTGGACAAACTGTTCGAGTTCCGGGGTCAGCGAAACGTTCATAAGCTTCCTTGTCAGAAGCCTACTGTAGATAACAGGCTTTGTCAATCTATAGCATTGCCCCGGTTAGAAGCCCGGCCGTGTTCCTCCCGGCGTTCGCCCGCTCTAACCCGGATTATTCATGAACTCGCTAGACCAAAACGGAAGGGCACGGTTTTAACCGTGCCGTTACAGGCGCCTCCCGAGACTTCTTTCCTTTCGTACCGCGAGCGGCGTGTTTCAACAAGCCGCTCGCGGTACGAAAGGGGGACCGGAAGGAACCGCCGTTTTCGGCGGGGTTAAAACCCCGCCCTTCCGCGAGTGCCAATCGTTTCATGAATAATCCGGGTTAGGGGTAAGCCGTTGAAGACTTCGAGCGTTCACGTCACACGTACCCAGCGTCGTCCCTTCTGGCATCGCGATGGGGCGCTGCTGGGCGCGTTGATTCTTGTTGCGTCGCTTCCGTATGCCAACAGCCTGGTCAACGGGTTTGTTTACGACGATGACGTCCAGGTCTTACGGAACCCGCTCGTGCGCAGCCTCGACCACTTGAAGCTGATTTTCACCACCTCAGTCTTTTCCTATCAGGGCGGCGCCCAGGGAACAACGAATTATTACCGGCCGGTGATGACGCTGGGCTATCTTTTATGCCACGAAGTCTTCGGGTTCAAGGCTTTTGGGTTTCACCTTGCCAATGTTGCGATCAATACGGCCGTGGTGTGCTTGGTTTTCTTCGTTACCCGGCGCGTCTTCAAGGATCGCACGCTGGCGTTCCTGGCCGCGGCGCTATTCGCCCTTCATCCGATTCACACGGAGGCCGTAGATTGGATTGCGGCGGTGACGGACCTGGAGCTGGCGATCTTTTTCCTGCTTGCGTTCTGGTTTTTCCTGAAGTTGGGTGACGCCGCGACCGAGCGGAAAGCGCTAATCCAGATGGGCATGATCCTGAGCTTTGTGCTGGCACTACTTTCGAAAGAGCCCGCCGCCACGCTGCCTTTTCTGGCTACCGTTTACGAGCATACCTGCCGCGAGGACCGGCAACAAACGCCCTTGCGCGTGAAGGCGGGCCGCTATGGCGCGCTTTGGCTCGTGTTGATTGCTTATCTCGTGATCCGCGCTCGCGTCCTCGGCCTTTTTGCTCCGGTGGCGTCCCGCCCGGACATGACGCTGGGCGCGGCCGTGCTTTCCGCTCTGGCCCTCACCGGCCATTACATTGAGAAGCTGATCTGGCCGATACATCTTTGTGCTGCGTATGTTTTCCCCGCGAGCATCGGCGTGCTGCTGCCGCGCATCCTGGCGGGGTTAGCCATAACGGTCGTCTGCGCGCTGCTGATGATCTATTTTTGGAAGCGCGAGCGGCGCGTCTTCTTCGGCTTTGTCTGGTTCTTTGCCACGCTGGCCCCGACGCTGAACGCGCGCTGGATGCCCGATTTTGTTTTCGCGGAGCGCTATCTCTATCTTCCTTCAGTTGGCTTCTGCTGGGTGGTGTGTTGGCTCGGACTCAGCGCGGCGCGGCGCGCGGCGAAAGCGGGTTTTCTGTGGAAGCGGGCCGTGGTGGCAGCGGCGTGCATTCTTGCGCTTCTGATGGCGGCGCGGATCGTGACGCGCAATCAGGATTGGAAAAATGACTTCATCTTTTACACCCGCACGCTTCAAGCCGCGCCCGGCGCCGTGATCCTTCGCAACGATCTCGGCAATTATTATTGGGACCGCGGCAACCTTGCGGCGGCCGCAGCGCAGTGGCAAGCCGCGTTCCGCATCAGGCCCGGCGCGGTGTACGTCCTCGACAATCTCGGGCTTCTGCGCCTCAGCCAGAAACGATATGGCGAGGCCGTAGTTTTCTTCGAGCGGGCGCTGGCCGCGACCAAGCAGGATGAGAGCGCGCACGTGGGGCTCGGCGAGGCCTATCAGAAAATGGGGATGAGAGGGCAAGCGGAAGGGGAGTTGCTCACCGCCATCAAACTCGCGCCGCTTGACGTTCGCGCCAAGATCAGCTTGGGCGAGCTCTATTTTGACGAGGCGAAGTATGGCGAGGCGGGCGAGGAATTCAAAGCGGCAATTCGCTCGCTGCCTACGCTGCGCGCCTACTTCGGGCTTGGACTTACGGAATGGGTACAAGGCAACCGCGTAGGCGCAGAGAGCGCCTTCAAGGCGGCGCAGCAGCTTGACCCGTCCGATAGCCGCACCGACTTCATGCTCGGCCTGCTGTACGGCGCAACCGGCCGCACGCGGGACGCCATCCGGGAATATCAGGCCGGACTTAAGCTCGACCCTGAGAATAAATTGGCGCTGGCTGCACTCGCCAAGCTTCGGCATAAAAGCGGCGCTCGCAGTGACCGCGTTGAGATGCCGACGGGAAAGTAAATATAGAGCGGCATGATGTGAGCCGCGTCAGCGGCGACAGAATGTGGCGCACGGCGCAAGCCGTAGGATAGGGGGAGGGCAATCTTTGCGCGTTGAGCCCCGTGGGGGGCGGCATAGCAGAAATAAATGTCGCCCCTACCGGGGCTTATACATCGAGCGTCCTCTGTGTTCCCACGGCTTGCGCCGTGGGCCAAAATATTGCGCCCGCCAAGGCGGGTTTGAAGGCAGGAGCTGTGCTGATGGGGAGCACTGCTTCCCCCTGCGCCTCCACCAACCTGGCTCTCGCCAAGGTGTTCATCTAATGACGAATCGCTCGAATAAGATCGGCTGGAGGTTTGGATCGTGGTCGAGCCCCGCTCTCGTTGCGCTGCTCGTGCTCGCGGCGGCCATCCCTTATCTCAACTCGTTGTTGAATGGGTTTGTTTACGATGACATGGCGCAAGTGCTGGACAACCCCTACATCCTGAGCGTCCGTCATCTGGGCCAGATTTTCACTACGGGGGCATGGTCTTACCTTGGCAAGGAAGGCGCCACCAATTACTACCGCCCACTCATGACGTTCGGATACCTCATCTGCCACGAGCTTTTTGGAAAGATCGCATTCGGTTATCATCTGGTGAATCTGGGGCTTCACATCGCAACAGTGTGCGCGCTTTTCGGTCTCGCTCTGGCCTTGTTTCGCCGCCGCAGCATTGCCTTCCTGGCGGCGCTCATTTTCGCCCTCCATCCCATTCATACCGAATCCGTCGCCTGGGTTGCGGACGTGACGGACCTTGAAGTAGCGCTCTTCTATGTGTTGGCCTTCTGGCTCTACGTGAAGGCTGCGCGCCCAGGAGGGAAACGCTCGGAGCGCATGGTGGCAGGCATGGCCGCTTGCTTTATCGTGGCACTGCTTTCAAAGGAGCAGGCTCTAACCTTGCCATTGCTTGCCACCATTTATGAGCATGGGTATCGTGAGGACCACTCGCGGACCACATGGAGGCAGAAGCTCGCCCGCTATGATGTGCTATGGCTGCTCGCCGCCGCTTACCTGCTGCTTCGCGTGCGCGTGCTCGGAGCGCTCGCGCCCGTGAATCACGCGGCGCGGCTGACCTGGGCGCAAGCGTTTCTTTCTGCGCCCGCGCTGGTTGGGCATTACGCTGCCAAGCTCTTCTGGCCGTGGACGCTCTGCGCCTTTTACGTCTTTCACAAGAGCACGAGCCCGCTTGACCCACGCGTGCTTGCGGGTCTTGCCGTTCTGGCGGCTCTGGCGGCCGGCTTCTGGGCGTTATGGAAGCGGGACCGGATGACCTCCTTTGGAATTCTTTGGTTTCTGGCCACGCTCGCCCCCGTGTTGAACGCGCGCTGGATGGCGGCGAATGTCTTCGCCGAACGCTATCTGTATCTGCCCTCGATAGGGTTCTGCTGGGTCGCCGCTGCGTGCGCCGTAAAACTCTGGGAGCGCGTGCCTGTCCATCGCAAAGCCTTGCGTAGGGCCTGCGCTTCCGCCTTCGTCTTGCTGATGGCATTCTGTGCGGTCCGCATCTTTGTCCGAGACCGTGACTGGAGCAACAACATCCGCCTCTACACCCGCACGCTGGCGCAGCAGCCCGATGCATACCCCATTCTGAATAACCTCGGAACCGTCTACTGGCAGCGCGGCGAGATTGATCGGGCGAAACGGGAGTGGGACAAAGCCTACCGGGTGCGGCCGGACCTCGCGCCGCTGCTGAACAATCTCGGATTGTATTATGCTAGAGAAGGGGATGAGGCGCGGGCCGTGAGTTACTATCGACGCGCCATGCGCGTGAAGCCAGCTTACAGCGAGGCGCATACAAACCTGGGCCTCGCCTACGAAAAGATGGACATGCCGCGGGCCGCCGAGCTCCAATTAAGGGCCGCCGTTGCGCTATCTCCACTGAGCGCCAGGGCACACATGCAGCTTGGCAAGCTTTACCTCGAATCCGGCCGGGACCTCGCGGCGCTGCGCCAGTTCAGCGAGTCCGCGCAAAGCGAACCTAGCGTTGAGGCGTTGGATAACATGGGACAGATTTACCGGCGCCGCGCGCGCACGGAGGACGCGGCCCAGGCATTCAAGCGGGCGCTGGCGCTGAATCCGTTTGACAGCGTGGCGCACTTCAACCTGGGGAGTATCGACGCGGCCGCGGGCAAAAACGATCTGGCCAGGAAGGAATACCGGGCCGGCCTCGAAACCGACCCTAAAAATGCGGACGCCCAGACGGCGCTGAGGAAATTAAAACTTGAAAGTGAAAAATAGCCATCATCGCCGCCGTCATTCCCGCGAAAGCGGGAATCCGGCCCTTGGGCGAGGCAACTTAGACCCCCGTTTGCGCGGGGGCGCCCGTGAACGGCGGGCCTCGCGGAAAATGGCGCCAATGTTTAAGTATCTTGGGTTAGCTCTTTGCTTGGGCGCGCTGGCATTGGCGGGTTTTCGGCCTGCCGTTCTCGCCGCGCGTCCCTCCTTATCGGTGGAGGAGGTGGTCCGCGAATTCGAGTCACATTATAGCAATGTTCGCACGCTTCAAGCAGACTTCACTCAGACCTCTTACGCCTGGGGCAGGACGCGCGTGGAATCAGGCTCTGTCACCATGGCTCGCGGCGGGCGGATGCGCTGGGTTTATAAGGAGCCTGAGGAAAAAATCTTCGTCTCGAACGGCAAGCAGCTTCTCTTCTACGTTCCGGCGGAAAAGCAGCTTACCATTTCATCCACGCACGATGCCGAAGACGCTCAGGTTCCGCTCGAGATCCTGCTGTCCCACCTGCGGCTGAGCAAGGTATTCTCACGCGTGGAATTCGCAAACCAGGCGCTTGAGACGCCGAGCGGCGACCGCGTGATCCGGGGTTATCCCCGGTTTCTTTATAAGAAGGATTACCGGAGCGCTCTAATCGAGATCACTCCCACGTTCGATATCCGGCGCCTCGTTGTGTTTTACCCGGACAATAGCACGATGCAATTTGCCTTCAGCAATATCGAGCGCAACAAGCCCGTAGACGATTCTCTGTTCGTCTTCTCCCCACCCCCCGGAACGGAAATTATTCACCAGTAAGCCTGAGGAGTTTGAGTGGCTCTTGGCCCGATTGATCTAGCCATTGTTGCTGCCTATCTGATCGGCATCACCATTTTTGGCGCGCATTTCCGCAAAAGCCAGCGCAGCCTGCGTGATTACTTCCTGGGAGGACGCGAGCTTCCCTGGTGGGCGATCATGCTTTCCATCGTCTCCGCCGAAACCAGCATCCTCACGATCATCAGCACGCCGGGCATCGCCTACGGCTCCAATCTGAACTTCCTGCAATTAATCTTCGGTTACCTGGTGGCGCGCCTGGTCATCAGCTTTGTCCTCATCCCCAAGTATTTTGCCGGTGAAATCTTCACCGCCTATCAGTTTATCGAGCGGCGGTTCGGGCGCCCGCTGAAGGTTTTCACCGCTGGGCTGTTCCTCGCCACACGCGCCCTGGCGGAGGGTGTGCGCGTCTTCGCTATCGCCATTGTTTTCGAGATTATTTTCAGAACGGGTGTGCTCACTGCCGTGATCATCGTCACCGTGCTCACCCTGATCTATACCTTCGAGGGCGGCTTCACAGCGGTCATCTGGACAGACGTCACGCAGCTCAGTATTTATCTTACGGGAAGCGTGATCGCCCTTGTCCTGGCGCTCCACTGGATTCCAGGCGGCTGGGCCACGGTAAGCCACCTGGCGCATGTCTCGGGAAATAAGCTCGAGGTCTTTAATTTCGCCTTTAACTTTCACCAGCCCTATCTTTTCTTCTCCGGCCTGATCGGCGGCACATTCCTCACGACCGCGAGCGATGGCACCGATCAGTTGATTGTCCAGCGCCTGCTCGCCGCCCGCAACAAGCGGCAGAGCCAGACGGCGCTGCTGGCGAGCGGTCTGATCATCCTTTTTCAGTTCGCATTGTTCCTCGTGATCGGGGTCGTCCTTTTCGCTTATTACCACCACTTCGCGCCCGCCATTCACTTCAAGCGGCCGGACCAGATTTATCCATTCTTCGTGATTCACTCCCTTCCCGTGGGTCTCGCGGGATTGCTGGTCGCAGCCATGATCGCCGCCGGCATGGCCAACCTGAGCGCCGCCCTGAACGCCCTCTCTTCGAGCTCGGTGATGGATTTCTACCGGCCCTGGGTGCGACCCGGAAAAGATGAGAGACACTATATGCGCGTCTCGCGCGGCATGACCATCTTCTGGGGCGTTGTGCTCATCGCCTTTGCCATGGTCGCCAGCCTGCTGAAGGAGAATGTGCTGGTGCTGGCCCTCACCGTCGCGTCGTTTCCTTACGGCAGTATGCTCGGCATCTTCCTTCTCGCCGTCCTGGTGAAGAAGGCCACGCCGCGCGGGACGCTGACCGGGGCGCTCGTGGGCCTCGCGGTTTTGCTGGGAGTGATGGAATTCACCACGATCGCCTGGACGTGGTATGTTGCCGTGGGCGCTACCACAACGTTTCTTACCGGATGGATCGTGAGCCTGGCATGGACAGGTGAGAAATCAGAAATTTGAAATTGGAAATCGGAAATCAAAGACCCGAAGCAATGATGGCCAATTACTGATCGCTGATTGCTGAGGGCTGACCGCTGATAGCTTCTTGCTCGTCACTCGTCACCACCCTTACGCAGCAGCTTCATAGGCTTGCCTTCGATCCACGGATGGTAGCGCTGGGCAAAGCGAATGCGCTTTTCGAGAGGCGGGTGGGTGAAAATCCAGAACCGGATGAAAGGGTTTGGGTCCGGATCAGCGAGGTCGGCCTTGGCGAGCACCCGGAATGCCCCAACCATGGCGGCGTTGGGGTTGGGAACAACGCCGTAGCTAAGCTCCAGCCCGTATTGGTCCGCCTGGTGCTCGTAGTGGCGTGAGATACCGCAATAGAGAGGCGAGGCCACGAACAGCAGCGCCGTCAAGATCAGCATCAGCACCGGAAGACTGGCGAGGTCCCCTGCGCTCGCGGTCTGCGTCCGCGGTCCCCAATGGCGGACGGCCCAACCCACCAGAATGAATCCCAGCAGGAACGCCCCGAGCGCCACCAGCTCATCCAAAACAAACTCCTTTATGATGTGGTGCAGCACATAATGGCCGGTTTCGTGACCGAGGACTGCCAACGTCTCATCCGGGGTCATTTCCTGCAGCGTTGTGTCCCACACCACCACGCGCTTCGAGCCGCCAATACCGGAAACGTAGGCGTTGAGAGCGCGCGTTTTAGAGCTGGCATTCATTTTGTAGATGCGCGATTCCGGGATGCTGATTCCCGCGCGATGAAGCATTTCTTCAATCCGGGCGGTCAGCGCGGGGTGAGTTTCCTCGAGCGGGGTGAACTTATAGAAGAGCGGTTCGATGACATAAGGCTCGCCAAACATCAGCAAAAGCGCGAGCGGCAGCGTGATGAGCCAGAACCAGACCCACCATCGGCGGGGACTGCGGCGGATGACACGGTAGAGAATCCAGACCACCACAATGGCCGCGAGCACCGTCAGCCCGAGCGCCTTGCCCCAATCGGCCAGCCAGGAGGCGAAATCCTGGGTTGAGAGATCGAAGCGATGCTCCACAGCGTAACCGGCGTAGTAGTCCAACGGGAACCGAATGAGGCCGGCCACAATCCAGAAAATGGGCACAAAAACGAGGCATTGGATAATAAGCCGCCGCGACAGGCGGTCCGCCAGGTTGCGGAGCCAAACCCCAAAGCCGCACAACCAGAGCGCGGCATAGATAGTAAGGTCCAACGCCACCCCCCCGAAATAGATGGCGTACTGGCGGCGCGAGTACCGGACGGCTCTTTCGCGGACGGCGGAGGGCAAGGGGGTTCGTTCTTCCGCCTTTGGTGGGTTGGTCTGAGCCGTGGCGGGCGAAGCTTGGGTTTGGGCGTTGGGCGGCCGCGCCACTGCGCCCGGGAGGGGCGCAATCAGAGAGAGCGCAAAAAACAGAGAAATGGCAGGAAGGGCCTTCATCAAAGTAAATAGGGGCGCGCTGCTTGCGAGGCTTGGCCCAATCATGTATCGGCAGCCGCTCATGCCCCTATGCAGCGCCCGCAAAGCATGACCCGAGCTTCGGAAGGGCATGGCTTCGGCCATGCCGCTCGGAAGAGGTGGCGCTTACCCCCTCCCGCTGCGGCGATGGGCGCACCGCCAATCGCCGCAGCGGGAGAAATGGAGCGGGCGAGCGCGTTATGGCACGGTTAAAACCGTGCCTTTCCGGTCCTGTAAAGCGAACTTTTCGGGCGCAGCGAGCCCCTCCTCTACAAGGGTCAGCGGCGAAGCCGGCTAGAATCAGACTTTCGGCAGCACAATACCCTGCTGCGATTGATACTTGCCCTTTTTGTCTTTATAGGAGACCTCGCAAACCTCATCCGACTCGAAGAAGACGATCTGGCAAAGGCCTTCGTTCGAGTAAACGCGCGCGGGCAACGGCGTCGTGTTCGAGATTTCGAGCGTCACGTAGCCTTCCCACTCAGGCTCGAGCGGCGTTACGTTCACGATGATCCCGCAGCGGGCATAGGTGGATTTTCCCACGCAGATGGTGAGCACGCCGCGTGGGATCTTAAAATATTCCACGGAGCGCGCCAGCGCAAAAGAATTGGGAGGCACAATGCACACCGGCCCGTGGAACTCGACCAGCGAACGCGCGTCAAACCCCTTGGGATCAACAATGGTGCTGTTGACGTTGGTGAAAATTTTAAACTCATCCGCCACGCGCAGGTCGTACCCGTAGGACGAAAGTCCGTAGGAAATCACGCCTTGCCGCACCTGGCTCTCCGCAAAGGGACGAATCATCTCGTGCTCTTGCGCCATGCGCTTGATCCAACGGTCATTCTTAACGGACATTCGGCTCATCTCTCCTTACTTGAATTTGACGGCGACTGAAGGCGTTGTAGCGGCGGTGTCTCGCCGCCGGGATAAGCAACTGTCATGCAGAGCGCCGTCAAGCCGGCCTTGGGGTGGATTCCCGCTTGCGCGGGAATGACTTTCCTCCTAACTGCCCCAGTGACCGGCGCACATGAATCCGGCGAACTATCATAGTACAGCCGAAAGCGCTTGACAATCATAAACCCCATTCTCTACGATATAAGTTCTTTCTTTTCCAGGAGATTGGCGTGATTAAACACGATATTGTAAATGAGGTTGTGGACCGCACGGGAATCACCAAGACCAAGGCCGAGATCGCCGTGGAAACGGTGTTCGAGTCCATGAAGAAGGCGCTTGCCCAGGGCGATCGGATCGAGCTGCGTGGTTTCGGAGTGTTCAACGTCCGGCCCCGCAAGACGGGCATTGGCCGTAATCCGCGCACGGGCGAGGAAGTCAGCATCCCTCCTGGCAAAGCCGTGCGCTTCAAGCCTGGGAAAGACCTGCAGTCGGTTTAATTCCTCCCACTCTGCTCCGTGCTATGTGAGAGTGAAGAGTTGAAGAAAACCGGAGCACGGTGTTTCTATGGGCAATGGGCTTCAACCAGATAGATTTTCCCGGCTCACGCTGGCGGAACATCCTGGATTTTTCAGCCATCCAGTTCGTAATCGCGGGTTGCGGCCGTTCCTGGGCAGCGTCTTCGACTCGCTCCCTTTTTGTATCTTCCTCTTCCTCCTGACAATCCTCGCAACGCTTGTGGTGGGTGTCCATATGGCGGACAACTACGCCGCGCATGTGCCGGTGTTTGACCTGAATATCTCCTGGGCCTTCTTCTCGAATCTCAGCCGCCATCCGGCGAGACTCTGGGCCGGAGCGCCTTACGCGGCCACGGTGCTTGGCATTCTGCTCGCCCACGAGCTTGGCCACTACTTCACTTGCCGTTACTACCGCATTGATTCTACATATCCATTCTTCATACCCGCTCCCACACTGATCGGAACCCTGGGAGCTTTCATCCGCATCAAGTCACCCCTGGTAACGAGGCAGGAGCTTTTTGACGTGGGCATTTCCGGCCCCATCGCGGGCTTTGTCGTAGCCATCCCTGCGCTGATTGTTGCCGCCCGGGATGCTGGGAGCCGTTTCGCGCCTGTCCCCCCCGGAAGCATCCTCATGGGTCATCCGCTCGCCATGTCTTTGCTCGCGAGGTTGTTTCACCCTGGCACGCCGCATGCAGGGATCGGGATTTCGTACCTGGCGCTGACGCCGGTGGGTTGCGGCGTTTGGGTGGGGCTCTTCGCCACGGCCTTAAACCTGCTCCCCATGGGGCAGCTCGATGGCGGGCATATTCTCTATGCCGTCTTTGGGCCCGTGCACCGCTATGTGTCGATTGGATTCTTTGTGTTGCTGATCCCGTTGGGGATTTACTGCTGGCCGGGATGGTTCCTGTGGGCTGTGCTGATGCTCATCATCGGCTTGCGTCACCCGGCCCCGTTGATTGATACTGAGCCGCTTGACCGCCGGCGGAAACTGCTGGCGCTGGTAGCGCTCGCCATGTTTGTTCTCTGCTTTATGTTCTCCCCACTGATCGTGGCGTAATTGCGCGCTGCGATTCCCCTCCTGGATCAGGAGGGGCGAGGGGTGGTCGAGAGGTAGCCACGGCACGCGGTTTGTGCCGTGGGCCTTTGGATGGGCAAAAACCCACGGCACACAAACCGTGCCGTGGCTACCAGTGAAATGGCGTGGTTAGCGCAACATCAGCCTACGTATCAATCTGCGCCCTTTGCAGCTTGCCGCTGAAGTCAATGTAAATCGATTTCCACTCGGTATAAAAATCCAGCGCGGCGATGGCCGCCTCGCGATGGCCGTTGCCGGTCTGCTTCACCCCGCCAAACGGTAAGTGGGTTTCGGCGCCGATGGTCGAGGCGTTCACGTAAAAGATTCCGGTCTCCATGTCGCGCATGGCGCGGAACGCCTTGTTGATGTCCTGCGTGTAGATGGCCGAGGAGAGCCCGTAAACCACGTTATTGCCGATCGCAATCGCCTCATCCAGCCCGTCGCAAGGGATCAGCGCCATCACGGGTCCGAAAATTTCCTCCTGCACGATGCGCATTTGTGCGTGGCATTCGCCGAAAACCGTGGGTGCGTAGAACCATCCGTGCTCGCAGCCTCCAGCCGTCACGCGCCTGCCGCCGCACAAGAGCTTTCCTCCCTCGTCCTTGCCGATGCGGATGTATTCTTCCACCTTCTTTAATTGGCTCTTGTTAATCATCGGCCCAACTTGGATCGAAGGGTCAAGCCCATTCCCGACTTTGAGGAGGCGCGTCCGGTCAATCAACTTTGTGGTGAATGCTTTGTAAACTTTCTGGTCCACCACGATGCGGCTTGCGGCGGTGCACCGTTGGCCGGTGGTGCCGAATCCTCCCCAAATGGCGCCATCGACGGCAAGGTCAAGGTCCGCATCGTCCATCACCAGGATCACGTTCTTGCCGCCCATCTCAAGCGCCACGTGTTTGAATTCACCGGCGCAGCGTGTGGCCACCTCGCGCCCCACCGCCGTTGAGCCGGTGAAGGAAACGGCGCGCACGTTCTTCTGTGCTACAAGCGCCGCGCCCACTTCCGGCGTGCTTCCGGTCACGCAATTCACCACGCCAGGCGGAATGCCAGCGCCTTCAAGAATCTCCACCAGGCTCAGCATGGAAAGCGGGGATTCGGGGGAAGGCTTCATCACCACCGTATTGCCCGAGATGAGGGCCGGCATGGATTTCCAGGCGGGGATGGCCATGGGGAAATTCCAGGGCGTGATCAGCGCGCAGACGCCGAGCGGCACCCGCTGTGTCATGCAATGCTTGCGCGGAAGCTCGGAGGGAGTGGTCTGCCCGAACTGGCGGCGTCCTTCTCCGGCCATGTAATAGGTCATGTCAATGGCTTCCTGCACGTCGCCGCGCGCCTCAGTGATCACCTTGCCCATCTCGCGCGTCATCTGCTGCGAGAGTTCCTCCTTGCGCGTTTCGAGCTGTTGCGCCACGCGATAGAGCATCTCGCCGCGCTTGGGAGCGGGCGTCAGCCGCCAACCCGGATACGCCTTTGCGGCTGCCGCAACTGCGGCGCCCACATCCTCCGGGGTCGAGTCCTGAAACGCGCCGACCACCTCGCGCCGGTCTGCGGGGTTCGCGCGCTCAAAGAGCTTTCCCGAAGTGGAATCAACCCACTGGCCATTGATAAAGTTCTTGTGAGTCTGCGGCATTTTGCATCTCCTTCACACGCCGCCAATATAGCATGAACGCCGCAATGCTGCGCCTGCCCGTCGGCGGCGCGGGCGAGTTATGCTGCCCATCTCGCGGTCAAAGAAATCAGGAACCATTCGGCTGGACAATGCCAGCATCTACGAGGTCATTCCTTTTCCCTGATGTGAATGTTTGGGTGGCGCATACATTGTTTTTTTGTATGCGGCAACGCGCGAGTTGGAGGTTTTATTACCCGGAACGATGCGCCCATTCTGGCGATGGCTGGGAGGCTACAAGCGCTAGCCCGGATTATTCATGAAACGATTGGCACTCGCGGAAGGGCTGGGTTTTAACCCCGCCGAAAACGGCGGTTCCCCCCTTTCGTACCGCGAGCGGCTTGTTGAAACAAGCCGCTCGCGGTACGAAAGGAAAGAAGTCTCGGGAGGCGCCTGTAACGGCACGGTTAAAACCGTGCCCTTCCGTTTTTTGTCTAGCGAGTTCATGAATAATCCGGGTTAGGCTCTTCCGGGTCGCTTCGCATTTCAAGGAGGATATGCTACCATGGCTGAAATTCAATGGATTCACGATCCCGACCAAGGATTCAAAATGGCGAAGTCCGCAGGGAAGATGGTGCTGCTCGACTTCAGCGCCGCGCCCATGTGAGGCGGATGCGCTCGGCTGGATGCCGAGGTTTATCCGCAGGAGCAAGTCAGCCGGTTTATAAACGACAATTTTATCCCCGTAAAGATCCATATCAAAGAGCGCCCTAAGGATTTTGATCGCTTCAAAGCCCAGTGGACCCCGACCGAGATCATCGCCGAGCCGGATGGCACTGAGCGCTATCGCTTCGAGGGCTATATGCCCGCGGAGGACTTTCTCTCCCAACTTCATCTCGGCCTGGCGAAAGCTGCCTTCGGCCGGGGGGACTTTGCCGCGGCCGAACGAACCTTCCAGGCCGTTGCCAGCGAGCGCCCAAAGTCAGACGCAGCGCCCGAAGCCATCTATTGGGCCGCCGTCAGTTCATACAAGGCCAGCGGCAAGCCGGATGCGCTGGGAAAAGCCGCAGCCGAACTAAAGCAGAAATACCCGGAGAGCGCCTGGACCAAGAAGGGCTCGGTGTGGCTGCACTAACAGGATGCTGAAAAACGCGTTTGCGCGCACCGGAAGGGCGGGGTTTTAACCCGCCGTAGAGCACGATAAAGAAATGAGTTGTTTTTCCTGAGCTTTCCGGCGGGGTTGAAACCCCGCCCTTCCAAATCCTTTTTCAGCCTCCTGCTGAACGCGCCAGCTTGCCCGTCTCCGATAACCGGGGCGAACCGGTTCTTTGGAGGAGTATATGACGGTGACGGTTGACGGCTTGGCCCAGGAAGCGAGAGCCGGGGATCGCCTCATCGATCTCCTCAATCGCACCCCCAGCAAAGTTCCCCAGGTTTGTTATCACCCTCAGCTCGGCCCCATTCAGACGTGCGACACGTGCATCGTGGAAGTCGATGGCAAGCTTGCCAGAGCGTGCGCAACCAAAGTCTCGGACGGAATGAAGGTCTTCACGAAGTCTTTCGCCGCGAGCGCCGCCCAGCGCGAAGCGTTTGACCGCATTCTCAGCAACCACATGCTCTACTGCACGGTCTGCGACAACAATAATGGCGGCTGCACGGTCCATAATGCCACGAAGTTGCTCGCCGTCGAACATCAGAATATTCCTTTCAAGAGCAAACCCTATGAGGTCGACGACACAAATCCGTTTTACCGTTATGACCCTCAGCAATGCATTCTCTGCGGCCGGTGCGTCGAGGCCTGCCAAAACGTTCAAGTGAACGAAACGCTTTCGATCCGCTGGGAGGACCCGCACCCGCGCGTCCTTTGGGACGGCGGTTCAACGATCGGCGAATCAAGCTGCGTTTCCTGTGGCCATTGCGTGACGGTATGCCCCTGCAACGCCTTGATGGAAAAGTCGATGATCGGGCGCGCCGGCTTTTTCACCGCCCTGCCGAAACCGGCGCTGGACGGCTTGATTGACATCGTCAAGGGCATCGAGCCTGAGACCGGTTACGGAAGTATTATGCGGCTCTCTGAAGCTGAAGCCGCGATGCGAGAGTCGCGCATTCGCAGGACCAAAACCGTTTGCACGTATTGCGGAGTCGGATGCAGCTTCGATGTCTGGACCAAAGACCGTCATATTCTGAAAGTCGCGCCAGCGGACGGACCAGCCAACGGTATCTCCACCTGCGTGAAGGGAAAATTCGGCTGGGATTACGTCAACAGCGCGGACCGCCTCACAAAGCCATTGATCCGCGAAGGCGGCCAATTCCGTGAAGCCGGCTGGGATGAGACGCTCGATCTTATCGCGCGAACGTTTTCCGCAATAAAGGCGAAGAGCGGACCTGACGCGCTGGCATTTATTTCTTCTTCGAAGTGCACGAATGAAGAAAGCTATTTGATGCAAAAGCTTTCCCGGGCTGTGATCGGTACGAACAACATCGATAACTGCTCGCGCTACTGCCAGGCGCCCGCGACGACGGGTTTGTTCCGAACAGTGGGCTACGGAGGAGATTCCGGCTCGATCAGCGATATTGCACAGGCAAGCCTCGTCATGATCATCGGTAGCAACACCGCGGAAAGCCACCCGGTGCTTGCGACGCGCGTGAAGCGGGCGCACAAACTGCACGGACAGAAGCTCATCGTCTCTGATTTGCGTGAGAACGAAATGGCCCGCCGCGCCGACGTTTTCCTGCATCCGCGGCCGGGCACGGATCTCATCTGGCTTTCCGCGGTGTGCCGCTATCTGCTGGACAACGGCCTCGCCAACACTGTCTTTCTGAGTCAATGGGTGAATGGGCTCGATGAGTACCGAAAGAGTCTTGAGCCGTTCACCATGGAGTTTGCCTCGAAGTCATGCGACATCCCGTTCGAAACACTGAAAAAGGTGGCGGACATGGTTGCTGAAGCAACCTCCGTTTGTATCCTCTGGGCGATGGGCGTCACCCAGCACAGCATGGGGTCAGACACCTCCACCGCCATCTCGAACCTTTTGCTGGTTTCCGGGAACTACATGCGGCCAGGGACCGGCGCGTATCCGTTACGCGGGCACAACAACGTGCAAGGCGCGAGCGATCACGGGTCCATGCCCAACATGGTTACCGGGTATCAGAAAGTTGATGACCCGGAAGTGCGCGCGCGATTCTCAGCCGCCTGGAAAGTGCAACTGCCCTCTACCCAAGGACTCGACAATCACGAGATGGTGGACGCCATTCACGAGGGCAAGCTCAAAGCGATGTACGTTATCGGCGAAGAAATGAGCATCGTCGATTCAAACGCAAATCACGTGGCTGCCGCCTTCGGCAAACTCGAGTTTTTCGTTGTGCAGGACATCTTCTTCAGCGAGACTTGCCATTTTGCCGATGTCGTGCTGCCCGGCGCGCCCAGTCTGGAAAAAGAAGGGACGTTTACCAGCACGGAGCGGCGAATTCAGCGCCTCTATCAAGTGTTTGAGCCTCTCAAAGGAAGCCTGCCGGACTGGAAGATTATTCAAGACGTCGCCAACCACCTCGGCGCGAATTGGAAGTACACGCACCCTTCCGAGGTTTATGACGAAATTGCTTCACTGACCCCGATGTTTGCAGGGGTGAACTACCCGAGGCTCGAAAATTTCAAATCGCTACAGTGGCCCGTTGCGGCGGACGGAACCGATGAGCCGCTCCACTATACGAAAGGATTCAACACACCTGACGGAAAGGCAAGATTGTTTCCGCTGTCATGGGCGGAATGGCCCGAGCAGCCGGACGCCGAGTTTGATCTCCATTTGAACAACGGCCGCCTGCTCGAACATTTCCATGAAGGCAACATGACGTATCGCAATGATGGATTTCACGAGAAAACGCCCGACACGTTTGTCGAAGTCTCTCCCGAGCTGGCCCAGGAGCGCGGGATCGTAAGCGGAACCTGGGTGCAGATCGTTTCGCGATATGGGCAAGTGCGAGTGCGTGCGCTCGTAACCAACCGCGTAAAGGGCCGCGAGCTATACATGCCGATGAATTCCGTCGAGCAGCCTGTGAACAAATTGACCAGCAGCCACACGGACGCGGCAACGCATACACCTGCCTACAAGGAAACTTCCATCCGGCTGAAAGTGCTGCCGGAAATCGGCGAGAATCCCCTGCCGCGAACCAATTCACGCTGGGGGCATCCGACGCCACAACGGGGTGTTGAAGTCGAACGGAAGTGGAAGCGCAACGACTACCGGACCCCCGGCGGCTCGCAGGTCGAGATCCACCCGCAATGAGGAGACAAAGCGATGGCACAGCCAATTGTAATAGATCTGCCGCGGCCGGACCCACGCGAGGAATTGCGGTCGCGCGTCGAGAATTCATCCATCGAACACGCGGAAGCTGTGCTTGCTGCGTTTGAAGTGCTCCAGGGACTTCACGACCGCGGCGTGCTCGAGCTGTTCCGCGGCGCGCTCGGCTCGAGTGACAAGGTTCTTGAGATCGCCGTGGAAGCGGCAAGAGCGCCAGAATCGATCCGCGGAATTCGCAATTTCCTAATTCTGGCTAAGCTGCTGGGAACAACTGACCCGGCGTTGGTGGAGGGCCTTGCCCGCTCCTTGCCGGAAGCTATAACCCTGACGAAGGCGTGTGAAGCAGAACCGCCCGGATTCTGGGGACTGTTGAAGCATTTCCGCCGCAAGGATTTCCGCCGCGGCTTGCTCTTGATTAACAATCTACTCGAGGCCTTCGGGAGGAACTTGTCTCCGGACAAAAGCTGAGCGGAGCGAAGCATGGGCTTGTAAATTCTTGGGGGGAAGCAGATTCTTCACGGAGTTTACCGTGAGCCTCTCGCTACGCTCAGAGCGATTCGAAGAGGAGCGAATCGGCTCAGAATGGCATCAGCGTGAAATCCCCGCGTCACGACAGAGAGCCACGACAGAAAGCTGGCTAACTGACGTGTGTTGGGATTAAAATGCGAAAGCCATGAGCCATCGTCGCTTATCGATTTCAACGGCTGGGTTCGCCGTTTTTCTCCTCTTGCAACTTCCGGTCGCCACGCGGGCCCAAGCGTCGCCTACTCCAAACCAGCGAGCCATTGCAGAGTATCGAATTAAGCCCTCGAAAGAGCCAAAGCTCTCGCCGCAACAAATGGCCGCGCTGCTTCGCCAGAAGATCAAGTACGTCTTTGTTCTTTACCAGGAGAACCGGTCCTTCGACTCGTACTTCGGTACGTTTCCTGGCGCCGAAGGTTTCTTCAG
Source organism: Terriglobia bacterium (assembly GCA_050745285.1). Classification (GTDB taxonomy): domain Bacteria; phylum Acidobacteriota; class Terriglobia; order UBA7540; family UBA7540; genus RH2-MAG17b. The sequence continues at coordinate 1,572 of JBOGJX010000318.1, read as the reverse complement.
CCACTGGCCAAAGCCTCCGGCGGGCTTTTATCAACCGCTGTTCAACGTTAACGGGACGACCGGAGTTATTCATCCCTTCCGCATCGGTCCGAAACAGTTCGCCGCTGACACGGATGACGTGGATCATTCGCACCGCGCGCTTGTCGCCAAGATGCATATTGAAGGCGGCGTGCCCAAGATGGACCGCTACGCCGTCGCCGAAGAGCGGAAATCCAACGAGGCCGGCAACCCTTCGCTCAGGGCGAAACAGATGGGCGAGCTGACGATGGCATATGAAGACTGCGATACCATTCCTTTGCTTTGGCGATACGCGGCCCGGTTCGTGCTTTTCGACCACATCTTCCAAGAAATGATTGGTCCCTCGACGCTGGGGAACATCTCGATCATCGCCGCACAGACAGGCCAAACCCAGTGGGCTCTGCACCCCAATGAGGCCGCCAAGAACGGATTGGGCGTGCCGGTTCTGGGCGATGACGACCCCTTCTGGGGATCGCAACTGGACCCGACCCCGCAGGCGGACAAGATGCCCGTTAACCCTCGGGATTCTTACTATGGGATCGAGTACGGCACGCAGATCAACCTGACCTTTGCCTCGCTCCCGCTCACGCTCTGGGGAAAGCAACTTAAGTCCATAACAGAAGCGGACCGGGATCCGCAGCGTGATTTGGCAGACGTAAAGAACGACGTCAACTTCATCTCCCGGCGCAAGCGGCCGCCGGTGGCGTTCGGCTGGTATCAGGAGGGTTATGGCAAGGGGCCGTACGATCCGGACGACGGCCCTCTCGACGCGTATGGCCTCCACGCATCCTATGTCACTCATCACAATGGTCCGCAATATTTCGGGTACGTTTCGAACAATCCTCAAATGCGCCAGCAGTTGCATGGACTGCAGGATTTCTTCACGGCGCTTGACCGGAAAACCCTCCCGAAAGCCGGTGGTGTTTTCTTCGTGAAGGGAGGGTTTCAGAACATACTTCATCTGAAGCCTGCCGATCCTGATCCAGCCGTGCAAAAGAATTTCCAGGGGGACGACGATCACGAAGGCTATTCTGACGCTCAGATCAGCGAGGCCTTGGTGGCCGAGACGGTCAACAAGATCGCCGCCAGTCCCTACTGGGCGCAAAGCGTCATTATTATCACCTGGGATGACTCTGAAGGCTCTTACGATCAGGCGCCGCCGCCGATTCGCGCCAAGGGGCCGGATGGCTCACCCATCACCGATGGGCCTCGGGTTCCGCTCATCTTCATCTCGCCTTACGCTCGCACGCAGTACGTTGCCCATGATGAAGGAAATCAGGCCTCGGTGGTCAAGTTTATCGACGGCGTGTTCAACCTGCCGCCCCTTGCGCTCTTGCCCGACGAAATGCGTGGACGACTCCTGGGCGAAAAAGAGTTTGCAGAAAAAGAACTGGGCCCGCAGGATGCGATCACCCCTGGGGTTGCGGACCTGATCAGCGCCTTCAGTCCCGCCCGCCTTCTCGGGCACGCTGGGCCTCTGCCCAGAAACTACGTAGAAATCCCTGAGTCGCTCGTTCTCCATCTGCCGGCCGAAACAGGCTATGGCTGCAAAAC
>JBOGJX010000317.1:0-3816 GCA_050745285.1 Terriglobia bacterium | reverse complement strand
CATCCACCTTGTGACCCGGCAATTGACCGCCCTCGCCGGGCTTGGCGCCCTGGGCGATTTTGATCTGAAGGTCGTCCGCGTTCACCAGAGATTCTGTCGTGACGCCGAAACGGGCCGAGGCCACTTGCTTGATGCGGCTGCGGCGCTCGTCTCCGTTGGCGTCCGGCTTGTAGCGCGCTTCGTCTTCGCCGCCTTCGCCAGTGTTTGAGCGGCCGCCCATGCGATTCATGGCGATGGCCAGCGTCTCATGCGCTTCCTTGCTGATCGAGCCGAAGGACATGGCGCCGGTGGCAAAGCGCTTAACGATCTCGGAAGCGGCCTCGACATCCTGAATCGGCAGAGGCGGCCCGGAGGGCTTGAAATCGAGCATGCCGCGCAGCATCAGCAGGTCGCGGTTCTGCTGGTTGATCACGTCCGCGAACTCGCGGAAAGTTTCAAACTTGTTTTGCCGCACGGCGTGCTGCAGGCGGCTCACCGTGGTGGGGTTGAGCAGGTGGCGCTCGCCGCGCACGCGGAACTGGTATTCACCGCCCACGCGCAATTCGGTTTCACTCTCGGCGGGCGGCTGCAGGGCGAATTCGTGCCGGGTGAGCGACTCACGAGCGAGGACCTCGATGCCGACGCCCTCGATGCGCGAGGCCGTGCCCGTGAAGTAGCGCTCGACCAGAGGCCGGTTCAAGCCGATGGCCTCAAAAATCTGCGCGCCCTGGTAGCTTTGCAGCGTCGAGATGCCCATCTTCGAGAAAGTCTTGAGCAGGCCCTTATCCACCGCCTTCATGTAGCTCTTCATGACTTTGTCGAAACTGTATTCCGCCGGGAAGGCGCCGTTTTTGTGCAAGTCTTCCAGCGTCTCGATAGCGAGATAGGGGTTCACCGCGCTCGCGCCGTATCCAAGCAGCAGCGCGTAATGCATCACCTCGCGCGGCTCGCCGGATTCCACAATCAGGGCCACCTGGTTGCGCGTTCCCTCGCGCACCAGATGGTTGTGGACGGCGGAAAGCGCCAGCAGGCTCGGGATCGGAGCATTCTTCTCGTCCAAGCCACGGTCGGAAAGAATCAACAGCGTGTAGCCCGCTTTGATCGCGAGCGAGGCGCGCTGGCAGAGCCGGTCCATGGCTATTTCAAGCTCGCCAGCACCGCGCTCAACCGGGAAAATCATGGGGAGCGTGGTTGCAAGAAAATCCCCCCAACTCACGCGGCGCAGTTTTTCCAGGCGCCAATTGGTGATGATCGGGTGGCGCAGTTTCAGCGTGTGGCAGTTGCGCGGCGACTCTTCGAGGATGTTGCCTTCGCTGCCGATATAGCTGTTGAGCGACATCACCAGGTCCTCGCGGATCGAGTCAATCGGCGGGTTTGTGACCTGGGCGAACATCTGCTTGAAATAGTTGAAGAGGAGCTGCGGCTGGTCGGATAGGCAAGCGAGCGGCGTGTCAATTCCCATCGAGCCAATGGGCTCCTCGCCCTTCGCGCCCATCGGCCCGATGATGAACTTCAGGTCCTCATCCGTGTAGCCAAAGGCGCGCTGACGCATGAGGATGGTTTCGTGGTTGGTCGCCTTGACGCGCGCAGGGTCGGGAAGGTGATCGAGGGTGATCTGGTTTTCCTTGACCCATAGCGCGTAAGGATGACATGAGGCAAGCTGCCGTTTAATCTCTTCGTCCGAAATCAAACGGTGCTGCTCCGTATCCACCAGCAGCATGCGGCCGGGCTCGAGGCGTCCCTTCCGGCGCACGGTTTCGGGCTTCACCGGAAGCACGCCCGCCTCGGAAGCCATAATCACCAAACCATCGGTGGTCACCAGGTAGCGGCCGGGACGCAATCCGTTGCGGTCGAGCTTAGCGCCAATCACGCGGCCGTCGGTAAAAGCCACGGCGGCCGGCCCGTCCCACGGCTCCATGATCGAGGCATGGAATTCGTAAAATGCGCGCACGTCCGCGGGCATGGTGGGGTCGCTGTCCCACGCCTCGGGAATCAGCATGGAAAGCACGTGCGGCAGCGTGCGCCCGGAAAGCGTTAGCAACTCCACGGCGTTGTCCAACATCGCTGAGTCGCTGCCGCCCGGCGCGATGACGGGCATGAGCTTTTCAATATCTTTCCCAAACAATGGGGAAGCCAGCACCGATTGCCGCGCATACATCCAGTTGGCGTTTCCGCGCAGCGTATTGATTTCTCCGTTATGGCAGAGGTAGCGGTAAGGATGCGCCAGGTGCCACGTGGGGAAAGTGTTGGTGGAAAAACGCTGGTGCACAAGGCAGAGGGCGCTCATCACATCGGGGTCCGACAGCTCCTTGTAAAAATGCGCGATTTGCGGCGCAAGTAGAAGCCCCTTATAAACAATCGTCCGCGAGGAAAGCGAAGGAATATAGAAAAATCCCTTCTCTTTCAAATCGCTCTTTGCAATCTCAGATTCTGCCCGCTTGCGAACCACGTAGAGCTTGCGCTCGAGCGCGTCTTGGTCCATGCCACGCGCGGCGCGGATGAAAATCTGCTCGATGTAAGGCTGAGTGTTGCGCGCCAAGCGGCCAATGGAGTTCGAATCAATCGGCGTGTCGCGCCAGCCGAGAACGGTGAGGCCCTCCTCGCTTGCGATCTTTTCAAGGATGCCTTCGCAAAGCACCCTCTCTTGCCGGCCTACGGGAAGGAAAACCATGCCCACGCCATATTCGCCGGGTGCGGGCAGAGCGAATCCCCAGCGCGAGGACTCGCGATCAAAAAAGATGTGAGGAATTTGAATCAGGATGCCTGCGCCGTCGCCCGTTTCCGGATCGCAGCCGCAAGCGCCACGATGGGTGAGGTTGATCAGAATCTGGAGGCCCTTGGCAATGATGTCATGCGACTTGCGGCCCTCGATGCTGGCTACAAAGCCAATGCCACACGCATCCCGCTCATTCAAAGGGTCATAGAGACCCTGGGCAGGCGGCAGCCCGCGATAAGCAGGATTAATCACGCCGGCCGGATTGACCCGCGTGGCCCGTCCGCCGTCCCGCTGGCGGCTGCTACAGTGTGTGTCGTCACATGCCATAAGGACACCAACGCCTTTTGGGGCATTATCCATCATGCCTGCGCCAGCGCGCTGAGAGAAATTAATACTTTTTATCCGCGTCATAACAAGAACCCATGCCTTGTAACCATATGAGCAGAAATGAATTAGTGCCTGACGGCGCAAGCGTCTGCCTATTATAGCTGCCGGAGCGCGCCATAGCCAGGGGTAGCGCAGAGTTTTGTTTGGTCGACTGACCGCGAGCGCCGCCGCGAGGTGTAGCGCAGTCAGTACGCCACCGGCGGTCGCTCTGCCGCAAGTTTTTGAAAAGAATGGTAGGCCTGGAGGGATTCGAACCCCCGACCCACGGTTTAGGAAACCGTTGCTCTATCCGTCTGAGCTACAGGCCCGCATCCATTGATTCTACCCGGTTGCGCGCCAACATCGGCAAAAAATTACCGATCTTTGTAGCGGCGGCCGTTGCTTGCACCAGTGTGATCGGAGACTGCCCGTAGGGGCGCTGCTTGTTTGCGCCCTCAAGTGAAGGGGTGGACATCACAGTTTTCGAGGTTGGGGGTAGCGCAGAGTTTTGCCGTTAAAACTCCGCGACTTTTCTTAGTACTACTACGTTAAGTATTTACACTGGTCATGAACGGTGATACGCTCCAGTTCATGACCGAGAGCCAAGTCGAGAAATGCCGGAAACGCTTGGAACAATTTCTTGTCGATCTGTTGGAGCCCCTGGGCCGCAGCGAGAGGCGTCATTGGGGTTCGGTGTACGTCCGCGGCTTGCTGCTGGATGGGGAGCGGAAATCCATCGAGCCCTTGGCGGCGCG
>JBOGJX010000316.1:0-6540 GCA_050745285.1 Terriglobia bacterium | reverse complement strand
CAAAGCATGAGAATTCAGTCGAAAGGGCGCGGCTTCAGCCGTGCCGTCGGACCGTGCGTTTGACTTTCTTCCGCAGCGGAAGATAACGAAAATGGGAAGCGCCTTGCGGCACGGCCGTTTTTCTTGGAAACGCTGGCCGTGCCCTTCCGCTCTCCTAACCGGAATTTTCGGAGCGGATTCTGCCAACGGTTGTCCTTACTTCGCCTTGCCGTTGGCCGCCGCAGAACTCGCCGGGTCAGCTTGCCCGTAGTATTTGGTGTAATATTCCGAATACTCTCGCTCTAGGCCCTCTAGGCCATTCAGAATTATGCCGGCGACATAACCCGGCCCGAACTGGCGAATCGCCTCCTCGACGGCTTCTCGGGGCGTCTTTCCCGCCCGTGCGACCATCAGGCAGCCGTCGGCGCGGGGCTTAAGAGCTAGGGTGTCAGCAATGGGGCCGGTGGGTGGTGAATCAATAAGGATCCAATCAAAGCAAGCGGAGAGAGTTTGAACAATCTGAACAAACCGCTCGGACTGGAGCAATTCCGTTGGGTTTCCATCCGCGACTCCAGCCGGGAGGAAATAAAAACCCAACGGTTCGATTCGCCGGAGCGCAGCGATTGGATCTGAGCTATCCTTAAGGCATTCCGACAAGCCTGGCCAACGCTTAAGTCCTAGCCGCAAGCGTAAGGATGGACAACGCAGGTCAGCCTCCAGAAGTAGAACCTTTTGTTTTCCTTGGCTGGCCAGGATCGTGGCGAGGTTCAACGCAACTGTCGACTTGCCGTCTTGCGGCAAAGGGCTGGTAAGAAGAAGGGTTCTCAGTTTTCCAGCCGCTTTGAGTTTTTGAAGGTGCATCCGGAGCAGCCGGAACCGGTCCGCGCCAAGGGAGCGGGGATGGCTCCAAACGATAAGCCGGCTCGCGGGCCCAATGTTCGCTGGCTCGCTGGGTACTGCGGTTAGCTCGTGCGCCTCCTCGATCGTTTCAAAAAAGGACTCCGGAGAAATGATCTCGGCGTCGCCGTTCTTGCCTTTCGATTTCTTCAGTGCTTCAAATACGTGACTCATCAATCTCCCTCCGGGGGCGGATGGCCAAGATCGTAGTGGCGCGCTATCGCAGTCTCAAGGCGCGCGGTCGTGTCATCCAGTAGCTCTTTGTACTCCGAATTATCGGGGAGGCCATTCCGCTGCGCATCAGCGGCAGCTTCCGTGTTAGGAGTTGAACTCGCGGAGATCCGAAGGTCACGGCAAGCTTCTTCTATGAGTGACAACGATACAGCGCGGGTACCCGCCGCATAAGCTGAAATGAGAGCGTTTTCGCAGATTGCATTTATGAGGCGCGGGTAGCCTCGCGAGTATTGATGAATTGCCTGCAGCGAATCCGCCGAAAAGAGGGGAACGTGCCCATTGGCCCCTGCCCGTTTCAGCCGCCACACAACGTACTCCTTTACTTCTTCAAGGCCGAGGGGCCGCAACTGGCAGCGGAACATAATCCTCTGCTTTAGTTGGCGAAGGTCCGGCGAGTCCAGCCTCTCATCCAGCTCGGGCTGGCCGACCAGCGCAATTTGCAGGAGTTTTCCCCGGTTATTCTCCAGGTTATTCAAGAGGCGGGTTTCTTCCAATACATCCCGGCTCAATAAGTGCGCTTCATCCACCACCAGCACGGTGGACATTCCCTCGTTGTGCCGGCGAATTAGGTACCTATACAATCCCAAAAGCAGGTCGCTCTTGTCCTTCCACTCGATCTGCACTCCTAAGTCAGCCGCGACGTAGCGTAAAAACTCGACAGGCGTAAGTGAGGGGCTGAACACGTATGCGTACTTCATTCGCTGTTTTTCTAGCTTTTGCAGTAAGCAGCGAACTAATAGTGTCTTGCCAGTCCCCACTTCACCGGTGAGCACAACGAAGCCTTTGCGCTCCCGAATCGCATAGTAAAGGTTGGCTAATGCCTCGAAATGCTGGGTGGTCGGGTAGAGAAAACTCGGGTCCGGGCTAATGTCAAACGGACTGCGGTGCAGGCCGAAAAAGGTTCTGTACATTCTTCTAGCCTCGCCTGTAAATGTAAAACTCGGCGGCCAACACGATCAACACCAAAGCAGTCCCCGCGATCCATTCGAAGGTCTTCCTCCAAGAACGTCTTCGCTCTTCTGAAGGGTTGAGCGTGAGAGGCACGGCAATCACTATGGGGAGTTTGAACCGCTGGCTTACATCCCTTTCGGAATGGAAGGAGTGGTCTCCGGAGTCGATGAGGAAGGCCAAGATTCCGCCCAAGAGCAGGCCCGCCACCGCCCCGCCGAGAGCGATCTTGGTCCGCTTCGGGCTGGATGGTTTCGCCGGAAAATTTGGCGGATCGACCACGCGGAACTGCTGCCCTTGCTGTCGCCTGGCTAGACTTGTCGCCATCTCGGATTGAGTGACCTTACTGAGCAGATCATCGTAATTCTTCTTTGCGAGGTCGTAACCACGCATAACATCGGCAAGCTGTTGTTCTCGCACCGGGGTTAGATTCAAGCGTTGCTCGTACCGGGCGATTTCGCCTTCCAACTGCTTCTGACTCTTGGTAAGGTCTTCCAATTGTATCTGATTAGCCTCAAGCTGACTTTTGAGTTGTGCTTCTGAACTGCTCTCCGGCGGCTGAGTAGGCGCCAGATTTGCCCCCTGTCCTCTTTCAGCCTGCTTGCCTTTTGACGACTTCAGACGGGCCAAAAGCTGCTCCTGCTGGGCAATCTTCCCATTGATTTCCACGACGTCCGGATATTGAGGTGTAAAGCGAGCTAGCAGTGATGCCTTCTCCGATCCGAGGCGCTGCAATTCAGCTTGGGCGGCTGTAACAGGATTGGTCGACATTGCGGCTCCAGGCAACGGTCCGCCTTGGGTCGCCAAGCTTTGGTATTGACCAAGCAACGATCTTAAGTAGACTCGTTGCTCCTGTGCACGATTCAGCTCAGTCATTGTGCTCTGTAATTGTGTGTGCATACCAGAGAGGATTGCCAAGTTGCCCTGTTCTTGCTCCGGCAGCTCTCCAAGATTACTCGTTCTAAAGTCTCGAAGGTGCTGCTCCTGCGTTCTGAGGTCCGTCTCAGCCGAAGCCAGTTGGTCCTTTAGAAAACTCGTGGTGCCTGTATCTTGTTGTTCCTGGAGTTTCAGATTTTCGTCAATGAAGAACGATGTTAGCCGGTCCGTCACCTTCTGGGCGATGAGAGGGTCATCCCCGGTAAAAGAGATTTTGAACGCGTTGACATCCTTCTGGGTGGCTTCCTTCTGAATTGGTTCGATCTGGATGTTCTTGCGCATTAACTGGGCCAAACCTTCCGGTCCGACGCGGCGCCTCTCCCGCGAGTAAAGTCCAAACTCATCAATTATCGGAAGCAAGCGGGACCGGGAGAGGACCGCTTCCGTGAGTGACTGAAGGGCTTGCTGGACACTGTAGGTCGTGTTGGGAACCACGTAGCGCTCTGGCACCTGTTGCTGTACAACGAGAATGGTGGCCTCCGACGTATAATGGTTCGGAAGGATGAGCGAGCCGAGAGCTATCGCGATGGCCACGCCGCACGCCGGGGCAAGCAACCACCATCGGCGGCGAATCCCGAGGCGAAGAAACTCCGCTATCGTCTTAGTAAGGTCTTGACTTTCTTCAGGCATATCGCGTCACCTTTGTCCTATGTTCCTCAGAAACCTCGTCGAACTGAAAGATAAGGGGCCAGGGCCAGCTCGGTAATCCCGGGCATGGGATCTTCCCGCGAGAACACGGCCTCCACGTGGGCGTCTCGCAGCGAGCGGAGGTACGCTTTCCAATCCAGATGGCCGCCCAGGATCCCGCAGATTCCGGTCGGGAGGTCCGTCAGCAGACGAATCCAGGAGATACCCGGTAGCCCGCGCTGCTGCTCCACGGGTTGGCCCAGTTGGTCAGCAAATAACAAGGAGGGAAAGTCAACACCAGCACGGCAGCCGAGAGTATGATAGCCCCACGTGCGCGCATTCGCGTCGAGGAGTTTGTATTGGCCGTCGCGGGGGTCGAGCTTGTACTCCATTTCAACAAGACCGTAATAGTCGATGGCGCATAAGAAGCGGTTGGACAAGGTTTCAAGAATAGGCAGATCGGTGGTCTCGACAAACGTGCTGGCCCGGCCGAATTCCGCAGGGTGCTGCCGGGTTCGTCGAACCACCATGCTGCCCACGGCACGGCCTTGCTTGAAGAAAGCGCAATAGGCGAACTGCTGTCGCCCATCGCCGGGAACCAACTCCTGAACCATAACCTCGCCTTGGCCGAGCAGCTTCGCCGCGCGCAGGAAGAGACCTTCCATCTCTGTGCGATCATTCGCCCGCCAAGCTTTGGCCTTTGTAGCATAGATAAAGCGTTCCTTAATCGCGGGCTTGATGGCGACCGGGAAATCCACGTCCATTCTACGGAGCTCATCGACATTGGCGGGATACCATGTTCGTGGAACGGGGATTTCAAGCTGCTCGGCCAGACGATACGTGTTTCGTTTGTCCCACGTCCACCGGATCGTAGCCCACTCGGGCGTCGGCACTCGAAAGTATTCCGCAAGCAAGCCGCGGTTGCGCGACAGCGCGGCCACCGTTTCGTCACGAGTCGGGTATAGCACCCAACCTTTCAGGCCCAGGCGGCGTCCTACAGCGAGGACGGCGTCCACCGTTGCGCGTTGATCACGTAAGTTCCGCAGCTTCACCGAATGAGTCGCGTAGCGCGAGTATTTGGCAATGGAGGGTTCGTCGTCTAAAATGCAAACAGGTACATGAAGGCGTCCAAGGCTCTGGACGATTCCGAGCCCCTGGTAATCGCCGCCAATCACGACTGCGCCCACTTTACCGCTCGGCACTCGTTTCACAGATTACTCACCAAGCTGGGACAGCGCCCAATCTTTCCTCTCGCATTGCTGATCATCCGTGAAGAAGCCCGCAAAATAGCGCAATATTGGGTAGCGGCTGTGCCGGAATCTTTCGCACGCGATACTCGCGCACCGGCACAACCCGGCTCCCATCGCCGTCCCAAACGTGTTCGTGATGATGTCGGTCATGCCGGAATCTCGCGTAGGAAGAAACGCTTGCAGAGTCTCTACCGTCAGGCTGATGAATCCCCCGATAATAATCGTGGTCAGCGCTGCCCGACGGACGCGCAAGATGAGAGCCAAGTACGCATAAAAGAAGAAGCCCAGGGGAATAAACCCGCCAATATTAATCAGGACGTTCTTCCAGTAGTTCCGGCCTCCATAATATTCATCCCAAGGCCGCGCCAGAAGCGTGTGATGCAATTCCAGGTATTGCTTCGGAATATATAAGTTGACGCCTGAGCCGACTTCGTTGTGTATTACGTTTCCGAAATGTTCATTAAAAAGATAGACCGCAATGGCGCGTTCGTCTTGGGTCGCATTGGGCCGTCCCGTCTGAGTCCAACTGTCATAGTGCTGGAGAACCTGTGCCCCGCTCAGTTCGCGGCTGTAAAGCGCCAGACCTCGCAGCTCTCCAGGCCAGCTATCATTCTCCACCGGCGAATTAGCCACCACAAGCTGGCCCGTGAAGTCTTTGCGGGTGAGCCGAAATTGCTGCGCCGCCCGAGCTAATTTCCCGTTAATGTAGACTTTTGTTCCTTGGGAACCAAAAGTGAGGGTTAGCAAGGCTAAATCTCGGTGGCGGAAAACGTCGGAAATGTAGAATTTTCTCGCTCTGGAACTGTGCTCTTCGTTCCACCGGCCGCTTTCTGCCAAAAGATCGGTCATTGATTGGTGGAGCGAAAACCCGCTGGGCCGCTGAGGATTGTAGAAAGCAAGAATAGTACGAGACTCATACGCGCTCGCGGGTCGCAGCCACATCTCAAGGGTCCAGGCACTCTGTTCACGCCCATCGACCGGATTGATTACTCCCGAACTCAAAATCGTTCCGTGGCTGCCAAAGCGTATTCCATTACCATATCCCTCCCATGCCACTTCATTTTTCGGGGAATGAAAGGGCCAGAGGCACGCAACCAAAATGCCCCCAAAGATGAGGGCGCACGTTACGGTGAAGAACTTAGCTCTCATCGCCGCGATTTCTTCCTGGCTTCGGAGCAAACGAGCTTGTCCTCACATGAAGCCCGCTACGCCGGTTCTCCATCAACCCCTCAGTCAATCGCAATAGCCGATTCTCTGTAGTGGTACAGTTTGGCATGTGGTGCGGCGAGTTTATCTCGCCAAATGGCGGCGTAAAACCTCTACATCAAACTGTACCACTACCCGATTCGCTGTTGACTTCATAACTTCAGACGGCGTAACGTACAGTGAGTTAACGGCTATAGCGATCAATTAAACCCGGAAAGCTTCTGAAATTTCTTAACGGAGATGGGGTTCCTAACCGCTAAGTGCACCGTCATTGGGATCGAAGCACACAAGAAACATTGGAAAAGATCCGGTACCGGGGGAGGCGTCCATTGACATTAGAAAGCGAATGGTCCAAGACTTGGACGTTTTTCAAAGGCGACTGGCACGAGGGCAATCTGCCGATCATGGGTGTGCGAGCTCACGCTGCCTGGCTTTGCTCCGTCGTTTTCGACGGCGCCCGGGC
>JBOGJX010000315.1:0-5390 GCA_050745285.1 Terriglobia bacterium | reverse complement strand
GCCCAAGCCCTTCGCCTTTTCGGAGCTTGCCGCACGGGCGCGAGCGCTGCTGCGGCGTTCGGGTGAAGGCTCCGCTCCCGTTTTGCGAGTTGAGGATCTGGAACTGCGCCGGGTGGAGCGCAAGGCCCGCCGGGGGGAAAAGCTGATTGAGCTCACGCCCAAGGAGCTGGCGCTGCTCGAATATCTGATGCAGAACGCCGGGCACTGTGTAACCCGGGCCATGATTATCGAGCACGTATGGAAGCTGTCACCCGATACGATCAGCAATGTGGTTGACGTCTATATCAACTACCTCCGAAAGAAAATCGACGAGGGATCGGCGTTTCGTCTTATCCACACCCTTCGCGGATCGGGGTACGTGATGGGCCTGAAATCACAACTTGCTCAGTGGGTGGAGGGGCAAGAGCTTGGCGCTGGAACACCGGCAACAAATTGTAGCGGCGGTATATGACGGGCGCTGTTCGCATTATTGAGGATTAGAATCCCGCCCAGCGTTGTCACGCCATCGGGTCCGCTGGACGCCCGCGCCACGTATGCATGAGTTCTTTTCGGAGAGAGGAATTGAATGAGCGCCATCTTCACGAATCCGCTTTTTTCGAGCGCGGTGGTTGCGAGTGCGAATAGCGAATTCCGCCGGAAGCTCCTCGAGTTGCTACGATCGACGCATTGCAGCGTGCAGGAGGCGCGCGGTGGGGCGGAGGCCCTTGCCAAGCTCGATGCGGGCACATGCCAGGCTTTGCTCATTGACAACTGGCTGCCGGACCTGGATGTGGAAGAGCTCCTCTCCATTGTCAAGAGCCGCCATCCCCAGGTAAAGGTTCTGGTGATGGAATCGGCAACGGCGGAAGTGGCTTCGAATGGGCAAACGCCTTGGCCAGTGGATTTGGAGAAATCATTCCTGCCCTCTGCGGGTTCCGCAAAAGAGCTTGCGTCCCATCCCGGGTGTTCAGCCCCGCAGCAAACGGCGAGCGAGCCACCGGTGCAACCGCTGCCGGGAATGATTGGGGTGAGCCACGCGATGCGGAACGTTTACCGGCTGTCGCGCCTGGTGGCGCTGCGCTCGACTACGGTCTTGCTGACTGGAGAGACCGGAACGGGGAAAGAGCTGGTGGCGAAGGCGATCCATGTGCTGAGTCCACGCCAGAAGCAGCCGTTCATTACGGTCAACTGCGCGGCGATCCCCGAGTCACTGCTCGAAGCCGAACTGTTTGGCTATGCGCGCGGCGCCTTCACCGGCGCCTTTCAATCCCGGATGGGACGCATTCACGCGGCGCACGGCGGGACGCTGTTCCTTGACGAGGTGGGCGAGCTTCCTCTCAGTATGCAGGCCAAGCTCCTGCGTTTTTTGCAAGAGGGGGAAGTGCAGCGGCTCGGCGGCCAGGACGTTATCCGGGTTGACGTACGGGTGATCGCCGCCACGAATGCACAGCTAACCAAGCGGGTGACGGAGAGGGCCTTCCGTGAAGATCTCTATTACCGCGTCTCGGCTTTCCCGATCGATTTGATCCCCTTGCGCGACCGCCCGGACGACATCCCTCCTCTGGGGGACCATTTTCTCCAGCATTTCTGCCAGGAAGCCAAACTGCCGTCCAAGTTAGTTTCAAGCGAAGCCGCCAAGCTGATGGGAAAACATGCTTGGCCCGGCAACGTGCGCGAGCTCCGGCACGTGATCGAGCGGGCCTTTATCCTTTCCGAGGAGCATCACAATATCCTTCCTGAGCACGTGAGCCTGCAGATGCCCTGGCGTTGAGTACGCAATTCAGCCTTTCACAATCGTTCATCCGCAAAGATGGTAGCCACGGCACGGTGTTTGTGCCGTGGGCTTATTTTAGACAATCCAAAAGCCCACTACCACAGACCATAAGAGAATTTTTAGTTCCAGGCGCGTAGAGTGGCACGGCTCGTGCTTTGAGTTACTGCGCTATGCCAACTTTGCCTGCCAGCCGGCAAGAAAGTCCAGTTCCTGCCAAGGATGCAATGCCGCTCGACCGGACCACTCTGGCCCAGGCGTTTGAATCCTTCACCCATGTGGCCGGCTCGCTCGAAAACTCCTACACTATGATGCAGGGAGAGCTCGCGAGGCTGCGGCGTGAGCTGGAGGTCAAGAACCAGGACCTGGCGCGCAGCGTGGCTGAAAACAAGCGGATGCACGCCTATTTATCTGGCCTTCTGGAAGACCTGCCGTGCGGGATCCTCACCGTGGATAAACAGTTCCGGCTTCATTTTGCCAATCCTCAGGCCCGGATTCTGTTGAATTCAGATTCGAGAGGAGGTCCGTCTGGGGGGGCGGTTCCTCAGGCGCTTCGCTGCATTCTGAAGGAGATTGCTGCGGAACCCACGACCGCGGAGCGGAGATGGGTATTCCAAACCGCGGAGGGCCCAAGGTCCATCGCCGTCACATGCGCGGTGCGGCAGCAAAGTTTGGACGCTTGTGAAGAGACCGTGTTCATTTTGCGCGACGTGAGCGAGCAAAAACGGCTGGAAGAGGAGCGCGAGTTTGCGCACCGCATGCGAGCTCTGGCGGAAATGACGGCGCTGCTGGCGCACGAAATTCGCAATCCGCTGGGCAGCCTGGAGCTTTTTGCCGGGCTAATCAAGGACGCCACGAAGGAAGACGCCGAGGTTTCACAGTGGATCGTGCATATGCAGGCAGGCCTGCGAGCACTGTCGGCAACGGTTAGTAACGTCCTGCACTTTCACTCGCTGGCGCCATCGCACCTCCAGCCGCTCAACGCCGTACGCTTGCTTGCGGAGACGATCGAGTTTTTGCAGCCGTTGGCTCTTCAGCGGGGAATGGGAATCGAGTTTTCTCCGGACACTAAGGAGATTCTTATACCCGCAGACGCCCACCGTCTGCAGCAGGTGTTCTTTAATCTCGCCATCAACGCATTCCGTGCCATGCCCTCCGGGAAGAGCTTGAGGATCAGCGTGGGGGCAGTGCAGCATGACGGCGAGACCCGGGCGAGGATTGACTTTGCGGATGAAGGATCGGGAATTGCGTCGGGACACCTCGAAAAGATTTTCAACGCGGGATTCACCACGGCGAAGAGCAGCCCCGGCCTGGGCCTTGCCGTCTGCAAGCGGGTGACAGCGCAGCACCGCGGCGCAATTGAGGTTCAAAGCGAGGTCGGGAAGGGAACAACCTTTTCGCTCTATCTCCCGGTCCTGGGGAATCCAGCATGATGAGAAGCGTTCTGGTGGTGGATGACGAAGTCTCGATGCGCGCGGCGCTCGAAGCGAATTTCCGCCGTCAGGGTTGGAAAGTGCGCACGGCATCGGGGAAGACCGAAGCTCTCGATCTTTTCAAGGCGGAGCCCTGTCCGCTGGTGATTACCGATATGCGCATGCCGGATGGCGACGGCCTTGGCGTGATGCACGGAGTGCGTGCGCTCGGGCCGCTTACGAAGGTGATTCTGCTGACGGCCTTTGCCACCATCCAGGATGCTGTAGCTGCGATGAAGGAGGGGGCGAACGATTACCTGATCAAGCCCGTTACCTTCGAGGAGTTGCGGAGGGTGGTGCAGGGCACGCTGAAAAGCGGCCCGGAAAAGGAGCTACTGCAGACAGCAACGCCGTTCATTGGGGAGTCGCCCCGCTTTCGCGCCGTCATCGATCGCGCCCGCCAGGCGGCCCAATCCAGCGCTGACGTTCTCGTCGAGGCGGAGAGCGGTACCGGGAAGGAAATGGTGGCGCGCTTCATTCATGAATCCAGCCCGCGCCGCAAGGGACCTTTCGTTGCCGTCAACTGCGCGGCGTTTCCCGACACGCTGCTTGAGAGCGAGCTCTTCGGCCATGTGCGGGGAGCTTTTACCGGCGCTAACGCCACCAAGCCTGGCAAGTTTGAGTTGGCGCACGGAGGGACCCTGCTGCTCGACGAGATTGGCGAGATGCCCATCGCATTGCAACCCAAGCTGCTGCGCGTATTACAGGAAAGAGAAGTGGACCGGCTGGGCGACACGCGCGCCGTTCCCGTGGACGTGCGGGTGATCTCGACCACCAACCGTTCGCTGCGGGAACTCGCCCAGGAGGGCAAATTCCGCCTCGACCTTTATTACCGCCTGAATGTGATTCCCCTTTCGATTCCACCGCTACGCGAGCATCCGGAGGATATTCCTGCCTTGGCGGAATACTTTGGCCGGAAGTATGCCGCCGGGGCGCCGGGCACACCCGGAGTGTTATCCCGCGAGTTTGTGGTGCGGCTGAAAGACCATGACTGGCCGGGGAATGTGCGCGAGCTGGAGAATTTTGTGCGCCGCGCCATCGCCCTTTCAAGCAGTGGATGTGTGGACGTGGACGCATTCGAGGGGCTGGAGTTTAAGCCATCGCCCGCCGCCAGCGGTTCGCTTGAGGCGGGGTTAACGCTGCGCGACGCGGAGCGAGAGCTTTTAACGCGGACCCTGGAAGCCACAAGCGGAAACCGCACGCGGGCGGCCGCCATGCTTGGCATCAGTTTGCGGACCATCCGCAATAAGATACGCGAATACGGCTTGCCCCCGAGGGAGGTCCAATGAGCTGGCTGGATACCGGAACCATTCAGGAAATTTTGCGTTATATGGACGTTGCAGGGTTCAGGGAGAAGCTGGCCGTGGGCAATATCGCCAATATTGACACGCCAGGCTATCAAACCTTGGACATCAATTTCCGCGAAGCGCTCGCGCACGCCGATCAGAACCTGAGCGCCGCCCCTCTCGCGCCCCACGTCGAGGAAACTGAAGGCCTGATCGCGCGACCAGACGGCAACAACGTCAGCCTGGACCGCGAAAGCGTGGTGCTCGCGGGCGTGCAGCTTGAGTACCGCACGGCCATTGCGCTTCTGCGGCAGGAGTTCCAACGGATTAAGATGGCAATCAACGCCAATAACGGAGCATAGCGATGAACCTTTTCAATCTGCTTGATGTGAGCGGCTCGGCGCTGCTGGCCGAGCGCCAGCGCGCCGAAGTGGTGGCAAGTAATCTGGCGAACGCGGAGACCACGCGCACGCCGGGCGGCGGACCCTACCAGAGACAGGAGGTTGTTTTTGGAACGGCCCGGGTGACTCAGCCGTCGTTTGGCGACGCCTTTAACTCCGCCGCCGACAACTCGGTGCGGGGAGTCGAGGTAACGAGTGTAGTGACGGATCCCACCCCGCCGATACACCGCTACGATCCCTCGAACCCGGACGCGAACGCCCAAGGCTACGTGGAATACCCCTCGATCAATCCCGCTGAGGAAACTGTGGACATGCTGGAGGCAGCGCGGGCGTACCAACTCAACATAGACGCCGTACAGGCGACCAAGGGCATGATTACGCAGGCGCTGACGATTTTGAGCTAACAACTGTTTCACCACCAAGACACTAGCCCGGATTATTCATGAAACGATTGGCACTCGCGGAAGGGCGGGGTTTTAAC
>JBOGJX010000314.1:0-12079 GCA_050745285.1 Terriglobia bacterium | reverse complement strand
GCCGCGCCCACTGGTTTTGGGCGCAGCAAGCAGCGCCCCTACGAGGCAGCAAGCGGCTCAGCTTGGTTGCGCAGGGCCGGCGGAAGGGCACGGTTTTAACCGTGCCGTACCGTGCTCGCTCTCCCGGGTTACTCCGGCTGCGGCGCCGCCAAGCGGCATGAACGACCGCTAGCCATAGTCTTTCCGCGGGATCTTCACGCGAGTTCCCAGCCATGACTGATCAACGATCCAAGGAATTAACTTCCGGCGGCGACCCGCTTTGGTACAAGGATGCGGTTTTTTATGAAGTCCACGTGCGAGCCTTCAAAGACAGCAACGGAGACGGCATCGGAGATTTCCGTGGACTTCTGGAAAAACTGGATTATTTGGAAGACCTGGGCATCACGGTCTTGTGGCTGTTGCCCTTCTATCCTTCACCGTTGAAGGACGATGGGTACGACATTGCCAACTATACGGACGTCCATCCTTCTTATGGGACCCTCGACGATTTCAAGTTGTTTCTGAATGAAGCGCACCGGCGCGGCATGCGCGTGCTGACGGAGATTGTGATGAACCACACGTCCGATCAGCACCCGTGGTTTATGGAGGCCCGGCAATCGCGCGAGAGCCCCCTCCGTGACTGGTATGTATGGAGTGACACCCCGGAAAAGTACGCCGGAGCGCGTATCATCTTCACCGACACGGAACAATCCAACTGGGCGTGGGATCCGGTCTCGAAGCAATATTACTGGCATCGCTTCTTCAGCCATCAGCCGGACCTGAATTATGACAACCCGGCGGTGCTTGAAGAAGTATGGAGGGTGATGACGTTCTGGCTCGACATGGGCGTGGATGGTTTCCGCCTGGACGCGGTGCCATACCTGGTCGAGCGCGAGGAAACGAACTGCGAGAATTTGCCCGAGACGCACGCTATCCTGCGACGGCTGCGCAAGTGGCTTGATGAATTGTATCCCGGGAGGTTCCTGCTGGCCGAAGCGAACCAGTGGCCCTCGGACGTCAGGGCGTATTTCGGCGACGGGGACGAATGCCACGTGGCGTTTCATTTTCCACTGATGCCCCGCATGTTCATGGCGGTGAGGCTGGAGGATCGCAAACCGGTGATTGAGATTCTTGGACAAACCCCCGCCATCCCGGATACGTGCCAATGGGGCATCTTCCTGCGCAATCACGATGAGCTGACGCTCGAAATGGTGACGGATGTCGAGCGCGATTACCTCTACGATGAATACGCCAAAGACAAGGTCATGCGGGTGAACGTGGGCATCCGCCGCCGCCTCGCCCCGCTCATGGAGAACGACCGCCGCCGCATCGAGCTACTCAACGGCATGCTCCTGTCCATGCCGGGAAGCCCCATCGTCTATTACGGGGACGAGATCGGAATGGGAGATAATATTTATCTCGGGGACCGCAATGGAGTGCGGACTCCCATGCAATGGAACGGCGGTTGGAATGCGGGATTTTCTACTGCCGACCCCGAAAGACTCTACATGCCGGTCGTCTCCAACCCGTTGTATGGCTATCAAGGGGTGAACGTGGAGTCGCAGCGCAGATCCTTGAACTCACTGCTGTCGTGGATGAAGCGGATCATCCGGATTCGGAAGTCGAGCCGGGTCTTCAGCCGCGGATCGCTCGAATTTCTGAACCCGGAGAACCACCAGGCGCTGGCTTACGTCCGCGAGCTCGGGCAGGATAAGGTGCTGGTGGTCAATAATCTCTCGAGCTTGGCGCAGGCGGTCGAGCTGGACCTCGGGCCCTTCCGGGGATTCATTCCCATTGAAATGTTCGGGGGCAACCCATTTCCTCGCATCAACGCGCACCCCTACCTTTTGACTCTGGGGCCGTATCAATTTTATTGGTTCAGGCTACGGCGGATTTGACGTGTAGCGCAGGGTTTTGCTTTTGAAACTCTGCGGCTTGTTCTGGTGTTTGGTGGACCGGCTGCGTTGCCCGAAGATGTAGTACAGAGTTTTGTTTTTAGAACTCTGCGGCTTTTCTATATTAATCAAACCGCAGAGTTTTAACCGCAAAACTCTGCGCTACATCCTGTGCCGCTCCATTTCTCATGGAGAACGACAGGACTGCGTGACCTGATTTAGCCGGGGAGCAAGTTTGGCGGAAGAGACCTATCTCTCGGATGATTTCCTGCGCCAACTGACGGCAGCGGGCGAGATGGATATCCTTGTCGCTGTCCCGACGTCCAACAACCGAGACACAATTGAGCGCGTTATCAAAGCCATTCAAATCGGGCTGGTGAAGTATTTCCCGCGCGAGCGCGCAGCGCTCGTTAATCCCGACGCGAGTTCTCGCGACGGCACGCCTGACGCCATCACGGCGGCCTCGCGGCCCGATTACCGCGGCGTTCTTGCCATCAGCCCTTTGCGTAGCATGCGGACGCTCACCACGAGTTATCATCCCGGTCGGGGGCAGGCTGGAGCGCTCCGGCTCGTGTTGGCCGCGGCAGACCTCTTACGGGCAAAAGCCTGCGCGGTCGTTTCTCCGGATTTGGCGAGCATAACCCCTGAGTGGATCGAGGCGCTGATCCGCCCGGTCTATCGCGAGAAATTCGATTTTCTGACCCCGGTTTATCAGCGCCGCCGCTTTGAAGGCCTGCTTGTCCGAAACATACTCTCTCCACTCGTGCGGGCTGCCTATGGCTTCCGCATCGAAGAGCCCGCGCCCGGCGAGCTCGGCTTCTCGGGAGCGCTGGCTTGCCACTTCCTCGCGCAGGATGTGTGGCACGATGACATCCTGCGCCATGGCGCCGCCACGTGGATGACCACTACGGCCCTTGCCGGTAATTTCCGCGCGTGCCAATCGTTTCTCGGCCCGAAGATCAACGCCGCGAGGCATCCGGGGCACGACCTGGCGGCGGCCATCCAACACGCCGTGGGGGCCTTATTTCAATCGCTCGAGACTTACCAAGATACGTGGCCCTCTCGGACGGGATCACAGCCCGTGCCGGAATTTGGCGGTCCGCCGGACGCGGACCCCACACCGGCCCGTGTTAACCGCAAGCGCATGTTTGAAATGTTTCGCAACGGAACAGCCGAGATCACTTCAATTCTTGAGCGCATCCTTTCTGCGCCCACGCTTGAGGCCATCCATGCCGTGGCCGCGGGGAGCGGCGACAATTGCCATTTTCCGGATGATCTTTGGGTCAAAACGGTTTATGAATTTGCCGTGTCCTTTCACCACCGCGTGATCAACCGCGACCATCTGCTGCAGGCCCTGACTCCAATTTATCGCGGCCGGATCAGCTCCTATTTACTTGAAAACCACGGAATGGATATGAAAGCTCTGGAGGAGCGGCGGGAAGCGCTCCAACTTGAATTTGAACGCATGAAGCCCTATCTGGTGGAGGGTTGGTGCGCCAAGGCGTGAGGTGATGTATGGGCGATCGTCTTTTGAACAGTCTAACTGAAACAACACAGGATCTCGGCGCCATGGTCACGCAATTCCTGCCCCATTTGCTCGCCATGGTGGTCATCATTGTGGTGGGTGGCATTGTCGCCTGGATTCTGAAGGTCATCGTGCGGCGCATTTTGGGATGGGTAAAGTTCAACCAGCTCTGCGAGACGGCGGGTTTCACTCAATTGCTGGCGAAGACGGCCCTGCCTTCACCCACTGAGCTGCTGAGCCGCCTGGTTTTCTGGGTCGTGTGGGTAGCGTTTATGCTGGTAGGCCTCAACGCGCTCGGCATCAGCGCCTTGCAGCAAGAGATCGCCCGCTTTTTCTTTTTTTTGCCGCAGATTTTCGTCGCCTTAATCATTCTGATTGTGGGGGTGCTCATCGCTAATTTCTTTGGACGCGCAACGTTGCTCGCGGCAGTCAACACGAATTCTCCCTCACCCCGCCTGCTGAGCAGCGTGGTCCGGTTTCTCATCATCATCCTGGCGGTGACCATGGCGCTCGAACGCATCGGGCTGGGGCATGGTGTCGTGCTCGTCGCCTTTGCCATCGCCTTTGGCGCCGTGATGTTTGGACTCGCCTTGGCCTTTGGACTGGGTGGGCGCGACGCGGCACGGCGCCTGCTCGAGCGGCACGTTCTTGAAGATCACGTGAAAGACGATGATGATAATGAAATCTCTCATCTTTAGCGTGGGCGATGTAGCCGCAGAGTTTTGTTTTTAAAACTCTGCGGCACTTGTCCTGGACGCAGCATGCCGCGCCTCTACGCACACCTTCGCAACGAGTGACAATCCATGAATGATGAACAGCGTCCGCCAACCCCAGCGCATCCGCCTTTTGACCTGTCCAGCCGCCGCGCGTCATTGATCGCTGCTCTTGCAGATTTTCTCCGCAAGCAGCGATGGTACGGCGGAAAGGCGGATTCGCTCCTCGCGCTTGATATCCCCGTATGCATCCCACTCGAAGCATCCCGGCTTAACGCCTTCCTCATTCTGGTCCGGATTCAGTATGTGTCTGGGCGCACTGAGCAATACGCCGTCCCCTTGAAGGCGAATTCACCTGAGGAGGCTGGCAGTCTCGAAGTGGATGCGTCTCATCTACTGATGGTTGAGCCGGAAGGCCAAGCTCCGCGCTACGTTCTATCGGACGCTTTGGAGGATAAGCGGTTCGCCCGGTTTTTGCTCGAAAGTATCCGCAATGGAGTTTCCCTACAAGGGGACGATGCGCAATTCGTGGCCAGCCCAACCCAAGCGCTGCAGGATCTTGTGGATTCATCCGAAGGCCCGCTTGAGCCCTCGGTGATGAGGGTTGAACAAAGCAACACCTCCGTTAAATTTGGCAACCAGCTCATACTGAAGTTCTTCCGGCGGGTCGAGGAAGGCGTGAACCTTGATGTTGAAACCGGCGTCTTCCTTACCGGGCACGCTCATTTCGAGCACACGCCGGCAGTCGCTGGGTCGATAGAAATCCGGCGCGAAGCCAAGCTCCCGCTAACACTAGCCATTCTGCAAGGATTTGTGCAAAACCAGGGTGACGCCTGGAAATACACGCTGCAAGCGCTCGACGAGTATTTCGCCCGCACGGAATCGCTTCGACCTCCAGGCGCCGGGGATGGGATGCCGTCAAAGTCGCTAATTCACATGGTAGCCGAGGAGGCGCCATCCCGGACAAGGGAGTTGATCGGACCCTATCTTTCTTCCGCTGCGCTTCTTGGGCGGCGGACCGCAGAAATGCACGTGGCGCTCTCCTCGTACTCTTTGGATCCCCGATTCGCCCCCGAGCCATTCTCGCCCGATGACCGGGCATCCGCGTGCGATTCTATGGAGCAACTGGCGGCGCAAGCGTTTCAGCTTCTTGAGGAGCGCTTAGACTTTCTCGAGCCCTCCACACGGGAAAAGGGCCAGCGCGTTTTACCCCGCAAGCAGGAAATCGTTTCACGGTTCCGCCAATTGCTGAGTCTTCCCATTACGGTTCAGCGCACCCGCCTTCACGGGGATTATCATCTGGGGCAGGTTCTCTTTACAGGGACAGATTTTGTGATTATTGACTTCGAGGGTGAGCCAGAGCGCCCCCTAGCAGCGCGGCGCGCCAAGCGCTCGCCGCTGCGTGATGTGGCCGGCATGCTCCGCTCCTTTCACTATGCCGCAAGCACGGCTCTTGAACGCTCGCGGGACTTGCCCGGCCAACCCGTGCCATCCAACCAGTATCTGTGGGCGCAATACTGGAAGCTGTGGGTTTCCGCTCAGTTCATGAGAGGCTATCTTGCGGCTGCCGGAAACGCTGGCTTCGTTCCACAAGGCGGCGACGAGCTTCGCGCACTACTGGATATTTTCCTGCTTGAGAAGGCGGTTTATGAGGTTATCTACGAGCTCAAGAACCGCCCCGCCTGGGTGGCGATTCCTCTTGACGGCATTCTGGAGCTTCTTTGACCTGCAAACTTTAACTCGGGCACGCAACGAGCCCCGCTTCCCATCGTGCCGGGTGAGGGAGACAACGAAAACTTGACGCATTCGCATCAAGTTTTGCAACTCCAGTAGTCTACGCCTTTTCTGAGACTGCGCTCAGAAAAAGTTGCCTCTTGCGGGGCCACAGTTTAACGCCGGCGCGAAGCGCCCTTGGAGTGCGGCGGCTTGCCGCCCGCTTTGGGCGTGCCAGCTTGCTGGCGCGCAGAGAAGGCTCCCGAAAAGGCCGGGAAGCAAGCTCCCGCACTCCAAAGTGCCTGTGGCGCGGTCTCACATCGACAATTTTTTGTCGATGTTAGCGCCCCCAAGACCCTAGCTGATGGCTGATTGCTGATCGCTGATGGCTTACTTATTGACGACGCCCGCGCCTGCGCGCTATCGTTGCCATACGGCGCGCCCTCTCGAATTCTTCGCGGTTTTGTATGGAAGGAAAAACAGTTCATGAAGCTCCACCATATTGTTGAAGCGCAGCAGTTCGACCGGCCGACACTCATCGAGCTCTTTGACCACAGCCGGCAAATGGAAGGCGTTGTTCGCCAAGGCGGCATAAACGATTATCAGAACCGGATCATGGCTACATTGTTCTATGAATCTTCCACCCGCACGCGATTTTCCTTCGAAGCCGCCATGCACCGTCTGGGTGGGCAGGTGATTACCACAGAGAGCGCCCGGGAGTTTTCTTCCGTGTCGAAGGGGGAAACGCTCGAAGACACCATTCGCATCCTCAACGGATATGCGGACATTATCGTCATACGCCATTTTGAGGTAGGGGCTGCGCAGCGCGCCGCCGCCGTTTCCCGCGTGCCGGTCATTAACGCCGGAGATGGTGTGGGCCAGCATCCCACGCAGGCTCTCCTTGACCTCTATACCATTCAAAAAGAAATCGGAGCCATTGATGGCCTTCGGATCGCCATGGTTGGGGATCTTGCGCAGGGGCGCACCGTCCGCTCGCTTTCCTATTTGCTCGGAAAGTTCGAGGGCGTGAAGATCTATTTCGTTGCGCCAGAGTTGTTAAAAATGAAGGAAGATATTCTGGCGCACCTTCGTGAGCACAAAGTGGACTATGAAGAGGAAAGCGATCTGGAGAAGGTACTGCCGCAAGTCAACGTGGTCTACCAGACGCGCGTGCAGAAGGAGCGCTTCGGCGATCGTATCGGCGACTACGAGAAATGCCGGGGGCTTTACGTCATCAACCAATCCAGCTTGGCTCTGATGCGCCGCGACGCCATTATCATGCATCCCTTGCCGCGCGTGGATGAGATCACGATGGAAGTGGACCAGGACCCCCGCGCAGCGTACTTCCGCCAGGCACAGAATGGTCTGGTGGTCCGAATGGCTTTGCTCAAAATGGTGCTCGACGCGAGCCGTGGGCTGTAGCGCGATGGCGAACACCATCGCTGTAGTGGCGATTTTACATCGCCACAAGTTAGCCGTCGGTCATGTCGATTTGCGACACCCGCAAAGCATGAAAAGGGCTTCGGAAGGGCATGGCTTTAGCCATGCCGCATGCCAGACACCCCTCACCCGCCGCGATGGGAAGCGCTGCCTCCCAGCGGCGCCCTCTCCCCAGGGGAGATGGCAGGAGTCATAGTTCCCGTGGCAATCCAGCCCTCTCCCGACCGCGCGGGAGAGGGGGACCGCGAAGTGATTGGTGAGGGTGTTTCCGGCACGGCCGTTTTTCTTAGAAACACTGGCCGTGCCCTTCCGCTCTCCTAACCGGAATTTTCGGAGCAGATTCTTCGCGGAGTTTGCCCTGAGCGAAGCCGAAGGGCCCAGGATGACGGCCAAAAGGGTTTTCAGCAACCTGGCAACGTCTCGTCGATGTTAGTTATAATGTACGTGCAATATAGGGTAATATCAGAGTTTATCGAAGCGCCGAAGAAAGGCAGCGATGAAGGTGGGATTTTTTCATGCGCATCCTGATTGCTGAAGATGATCCGGTTTCGCGGCGCGTCCTACAGGCGCACCTTTCCAAGTGGGGATATGAGGTCGAGGCGACCCGCGATGGACAGGAAGCCTGGGAGGCGCTCCGCAAGGAGGGTGCGCCGCAGCTCGCGATCCTCGACTGGATGATGCCCTCAATGGATGGAATTGAGGTGGTGCGCAGACTGCGCTCAGAGACGAGCGCACCTTATGTTTACGTCCTGTTGCTCACCGCCAAGGGCCAAAAGGAGGATCTGCTGGCAGGCTTCGATGCGGGCGCGGATGATTACCTTACCAAGCCCTTTGATGCGCATGAGCTCCAGGCGCGCCTTCGTACCGGAAGGAGGATTCTTGATCTCCAAAGCGAACTGATCGTGGCCCGCGAAGCTCTGCGGAAGGAGGCGACTCACGATTATCTTACGGGAGTGTGGAATCGCGCCGGCATCCTGGACATCCTGCAGCGTGAATGCGCCAGAGCGCTCCGGGGCAAGAGCGCTGTGGCCGTGATCATGGCCGATCTCGACCACTTCAAATCGGTCAATGACACATATGGCCACCTGGCGGGAGACGAGGTTCTCCGTGAAGCCGCCCGCAGGATGCATTCCTCAATCCGTGCTTACGACTCGATCGGCCGCTACGGAGGTGAGGAATTCATCGTTGTCCTGCCGGAGTGTGACGAGCCGGGTGGAGTCCAGCAGGCTGAACGGCTCCGGCTGGGCGTCAGCGCGCAGTTGTTCGAAAGTTCAGGCGCGACGATTTCCATCACCCTCAGTCTGGGTGTTGCCGCCATGAGCCAGGCCACTGCCGGCGATTATCAAACGTTGCTGCGCCTTGCCGATGCAGCGCTTTACCGGGCGAAAGAAGCGGGCCGCGACCAAGCCTGCGCGGCCGGAGAATGCGGCGTTCCGGCGCCTGCGCAGTAAAGTCGGAAGAAAAATATTTGGGATCGAAGCTATCAAGGCGCAGAGGAAGCAGGGCTTCCCGTCGCGGTGGGTGAGGGCCTTTTCATGCTTTGCGGGTGTCGAAAGGCGACATGACCACTCAATACTTCCAGACCATGGCGCTGCTGGCCCGATGGTTCCTGGCGGAGTCTTCTTGCCAGCGGATCTCTTTGTCTCGCTTGCGTCTTCAGGCTTTCAGTCGCCTCTCAATTGACCTTGAGTGAGCTCGTTAAGGAGTGGCTGGCCTGTGACGAGGCGCTCTATGTTCTGCACCAAGATATCCCAACTCCGTTCCGCAAAGTGGGGGCTTTTATCCGAGCCTGAAATGTGCGGAGTCATAATCACATTTGGAAACCGCCAGAGTGGATGGTCGGCAGGCATCGGATAATAATGGTGCGTGTCCAGGGCGGCTCCCGCAATCCAGCCGCAGCGTAAGGCCGTCAGCAACGCGTCTTCCTGGATCAACGGGCCTCGCGCCGGATTCAAAATGAAGGCAGAGCTAGGGAGGGCTTGCAACTCTTTCTCCCCGACAATCCCCGTCGTGGTTTTGGTAAGAGGCATGCTGAGGATAAGAAAATCCAGCGCCTCCAGGAATTCCATCTCCTGACTGGACAAGTAGACCCGGTCAGGAAGGTCGCCCTTGGGGTCGCCTGTGCCGGGTACTGTGTAGACCCGCCCGGAGGGACTGACGCCCTTGCGGGACATGACATGCACGGTCAACCCCAGCGCTTTAACGAGACGTGCTGTTTCACGCCCGATTCCGCCATATCCCCAAATCCCGGCAACCAAACCTCGGACCTCTCGCTGGAAAATCGCCGCTCGGTCCCAAATCCCCGCCTCCTGATGACGAATCATCCCACGAAGGTCCCGGACCATATTCACCATCATGGCGATATTCCACTCCGCGATTGCAGTATCGAAGATGCCTCGCCCATTGCAGGCGCGCACACCCCGCTCCACGAGTGGCAAATCGTAAAGCTGGCTGTACCCCGCCGTGCTGAGTTGAATGAGCTCCAAGGACCTCATCTCGGAAAAATTGCTGGGCGGGAAAGTGCAGAATAGAATATGGATATCTATGATCAAGTCTGAAGACAGCGGCCGGGGTCTTCCATCGGGACCAACAAGCCTCACGTTGATCCCGGGTATCGCCCGCAATCGCTGCAACGCCTCGGGTTGGGCCTCCATGTCGGCCAGAACATTCCTCATTGCGTCTCCAAATCATCGGTCATAATCTTCCCGGGTACGCTATTAAACTCACCGCTTCCAGGGACAAAGGGATAACGATCCTTGATAGCATCGGTTAAGACGATGCCAAGCCCGGGTTTCTGGGGAGGCAAAGCCCGGCCGTTCTCCATGACAAATGACCCGTCAATAATCTCCCGATGCAGTCCCCCATAAGCCGGGGCAATTTCCAGAACCGCAGTATTCGCACAAGCAAAGCCGCAGTGGAGGTTTTGCATAAACGATCCGCCAGCGCCCCAGCTATGGGTTGCCACCTTCCGTCCACGGCTCTCCAGCATTGCCGCAACTCTTATGAATTCGCCCAAGCCTCCGGTAAAAGATGCATCGGGTTGTCCGATGTCAAAACAGTTGCCTTCCACAAACACACGCCACTCATAGGACGCTGTCAGGCACTCTCCCCCCGCGATGGGAATAAACGTGCTCTGGCAAAGTTCGGTGTAACTCCAGGGGTCCGTATACGGGAGCGGCTCTTCGAAGAAAAATGGGTTGTAAGATTCAACCGCCTTCGCCACAGCCTGGGCGATACTCAAGTCCCAGGCCTTTCCATGACTGTTTCCCATGTGGCCATCCAGCATCACAAGAACTTCTTTCCCTACGTGCGAGCGCACAAACGCCAGTTTCTCCCCTTCAAAATCCGCCGCCTCCGCAGGAGAAAGCGGAGTGTACCAGCCTTCGGATGGCGAGTAGCTCCCCACACCGAGTTTGAAGCCGTGGAAACCCAGCGAGAGATAGTAATCAATCTTCGCGGCGAGCCGGTCCTTGGGATAATTACTCGGGCCGCCACTGGCATAACAAAGCAAATTATCGTGTTTTAACCCTCCCAGCAGCTCGTAGACAGGTAGCCCCGTCATCTTTCCTTTAAGATCCCATAGCGCCGCTTCAATCCCGCTCAGCACGGCCGCGCCCAGACCGACCCGGCACCAGAAATTGCCGCAAGTGTACATCCGGTTCCAGAGCTCTGCGATGTGGGTCACGCCCTGCCCCACCAGTATTGGCGCAAAGAAGTTCACAATGCCAGGGACAAGCTCGGGACAAAAATACCCTGCATAAGTTTCTCCAATGCCGGTCAACTCCGTGTCGGTATGAATTTCTATAAAAGCGGCGCTACGCAGCTTTCGGCATTCTTTTAGGAAGGGATCATCCGTGGAAGGGGCCGTAAGCAGGACTGTACGGACGTCAGTGATTTTCATCGCAACCTCCGTCTCGATTTTTGTCCCCTGACTTTACCGCCTGCGCCTGTCACTTCAACGTCCGAGGGCGAGATCGAAAACTTAACCGGTCATTCAAACTTAAGCGAATAAAGCTTCGCATCGTTCATCACAAAATGAAGCCGGACAGGTTTTCCAGCCATTGAGCTCACATCGGTCTTACCGCGCCACGAAACAACTTTATGGATAAAATTCCCGTTAATCGGATCACAATCACCCCCCGACAGCCCTTCGATTGACAGGCCCGATTCGGGCTGAATCTCTACGCGTGCGCACCCTCCGGAACTGGCGTCAACATTGAGGACCAGTTGGTGGCCGGAAAATAGCAGCGGAGGGGTTGTCAGTTCACCACCTGCGTAATCGGCATCCACGGACATAAAGCCGTCCCTGCGAAGTTTGGCCCGCGTGATGGAACCGGTAAACCTGCCCTGCGCAATGCGATAATTTCCGTGAGTATGGTCGGACACTCCATAATAGAGCCATATCTCTTCCGGACGGAGGATACATCCGGATGCCATATAGGTATACCCGCTGGCGAAGCCTCCCGCTAGGCCCCGGCGGATAAAAGGTCTGCGATCCGGGCGATTCCAGACAATGCCATCCCTGCTGGCGGCAAATTGTATGTCGAGCGGCCCGTCATTCTTTGGGTCGGCTGATCCTAAACGCCGCGCGAAAGCTTCCGCATAGTGATAGTACGCAGAAGGGAAGATGAAGTAAGCATTCTCGGCATCCGGGTATTTCAAGGCAGCAGAAGTGTAAAAATCCATGGCTGAGAAAAGTTGGCTGTCGAGTCCGCGTTCATCTTCGGCATCATAAGAGAAAACAACCTGCTCTTTACCCCATTTCGTGAGGTCACCGAACTCACATCGGCCCACCTTCCGCAGAGGGTCCCATA
>JBOGJX010000313.1:0-3697 GCA_050745285.1 Terriglobia bacterium | reverse complement strand
GAGAGCGCGGTGAGCGAGGCACGGGATTCTTCCATGACGGAAGGCTATCAAATCCGCCATGAAATTGCCAGCCCAAAATCGCGGCCCTTTGTGCTGTTATAGTTCGGCAACTTTGACGTGGCCCTGACTACGACGCTCCTACCCTTGGCCTCATTGCCGGGTGGTGGTAGAATAACCCCGGAAGGCTCCCAGCGCTACAGCAACAAGAAGGAGCCAGCAGGCGTATAGCTTGAGGACCAGCCCACGGGCTGGCAAGGGCCGCTGCGATGAAGGGTCTTGGGGCGAGTGAGAAATCCGGGCGGATTCTGCTTCTGATCGCCCTGCTCTGCCTATGGAGCCTGGGCTCGCGGCAGCCGGCGGCCTGGCCGGCGAGCGAAAACCCGCAGGTAAATCAGACCGGATTGGCTGGTTCTGCTGGTCAGGCGCCTCCAGCCGGTTCGGCCGATCAGTCCATTGCGGCGCATCCGGCCAAGAAATCCCCAGAGCCGCAGGGCGCTCAGATACAGGTCAAGCAGCCTCCCATTTACACTGCGCCGCTTCAGGTAACGGTGAACCGTGTCCTGGTGAACGTCACCGTCACCGACCCCTATGACCGCATCGTTACTGGCCTTGATGAGTCAAACTTTCAGATTTATGACGACAAGGTCAGGCAGAAAATCCTCTCCTTTTCGACCCAGGACGCGCCCATTTCTGTAGGCTTAATCTTTGATTCGAGCGGCTCCATGTCCGACAAGATTCAGAAGTCCAAGGAAGCGGCAATGCAATTCTTCGAGACCGCGAATCCGCAGGATGAGTTCATGCTGATCAATTTCGGCGAGCGCCCGAACTTGATCTCCGGCTTCACGTCGCGCTTTTCCAATCTGCAGGACCGCCTGCTCTTTGTGAAAGCCGGCGGCCGCACCGCGCTTCTCGACGCCATCTACCTGGGCCTTGACGAAATGAAGAAGGCCACCACCAGCCGCAAGGCGCTGCTTGTGATCTCGGACGGCGGCGAAAACCACAGCCGCTACACGGAGCGCGACATCAAAGAGATGGTAAAAGAATCGGACGTGGAGATTTACGCCATCGGCGTATTTGAGCCGCTCGCCTCGCGGGGACGCACGCCAGAAGAAGCCTCCGGGCCGAGCCTGCTCTCGGACCTGGCGAATACGACGGGCGGCCGCATGTTCAGCGTGGAGGACCCGGACGAGCTGCCTGACATCGCGGAGAAAATCTCGATCGAGCTCCGCAACCAGTACGTGATTGGTTACAAACCCTCCAATCTAGTTTACGATGGAAGATGGAGGCGGATTAAGGTGAAGCTGATTCCGCCCCGCGGTCTGCCTCCACTTCAGGTTTATACGCGTACGGGCTACTATGCTCCGACTGAGTAAAATTCCCGGTCAATTCTCCGCATTGGTGATTCTGGCGGCGCTCATCGCCGGAGCGGCGGCGGCCGTGTCCGCTCGTGGTCAAACTTCGATCCCTCCCGGTCCTCAAACTCCCGCGGTAGAGAAAGAAAACGGACAGTACGTTCTTCATGCCAACACCAACCTGGTGGTGCTGCACGCGACGGTGGTCAACAACAAGGGGCAGATGATTGACGACCTCGGCAAGAACGACTTCCGCGTTTACGAAAACAGCGTCCTGCAAAAGCTGGCCGTCTTCTCGCACGCCGACGTGCCCGTAACGATGGGCATTGTGATTGATGACAGCGGCAGCATGCGGGACAAGCGACCATCGGTCAACGCCGCGGCGCTGACCTTTGTGAAGACGTCAAACCCGCACGACCAGGTATTCGTGGTGAATTTTAACGACGTTTACTACGTGGACACGCCCGGCGATTTCGCCGCCAACACACAGCAGCTCGAGGCCGCGCTGGACAAGATTGACTCGCGCGGCGGCACGGCCCTCTACGACGCCGTGGTGGCCTCGCTCGATCACCTGAAGCTTGGCAACCGGGACAAGAAAGTCCTGCTGGTCATTACCGACGGCGATGACAACGCGAGCCGTTACACCTTCCCCAACCTGATCCGATACGCGGAAAAATCCAACGCCGTGATTTACGCCATCGGCCTGCTCGGCGGACAGAACGACTCCGGCGGCCTCTTTCACATCCACAGCGGCGGTGACCGCCACGCGGCCAAGGTGCTGAAGGATATGGCCCAATCAACAGGCGGCAGAGCCTTCTTTCCGAAGTCACTTGCTCAGGTGGACGAGATCTGCCAGCACATCGCCCACGAAATCCGCGACCAATACACGCTGGCCTACTACCCCACCAACACCGCGAGAGACGGGACCTTCCGCCAGGTGCGTGTCGAAGCGTTTGTAGCAGACTCACACAAGCGCCTGACCGTGCGCACGCGCCCCGGCTACTTCGCGCCCAAGGGAAAGCAGTACGCGGGCGTTTCCGGCGGTCCGGCTACTGCCCATACGCCGGCTCATCGGTAATACGCTCCCCAATCACCAGCGTATGAATATTGTGCGTGCCCTCATAGGTGGAAACCGATTCAAGGTTCGCCAGGTGACGGAAGACCGGATACTCATCGGCCACGCCGTTCGCTCCCAATAAATCCCGCGCCTCACGGGCCACGCTGAGCGCCACCCTCACGTTGTTGCGCTTCAACATGGAAACGTGCGCAAAGTCCGCGCGTCCGCGGTCCTTTAAGCGCCCCACGTGCAGAGCCAGAAGCTGGGCCTTGGTAATCTCCGAGATCATCTCCACCAGTTTTTCCTGTACGAGCTGGTGGGAAGCGATGGGCTTGCCGCCGAATTGCTTGCGCGTCTTTGCGTATTCGAGCGCCTCGTTGTAACAGGCCATCGCCGATCCCACCGCGCCCCACCCGATCCCATAGCGCGCCTGCGTCAGACAGCTCAGCGGCCCTTTCAGACCTTTCACGCCCGGCAGCACGTTCCGCTCGGGCACCCGCACGTCTTCAAGCGAAAGGATGCTGGTCACGGAGGCGCGTAACGACCACTTGCCCTTGATGTCCCTCGCGCCAAATCCGGGCGTTCCCGCCTCCACCAGAAATCCGCGAATTCCATCGGCGGTCTGCGCCCAGACCAGAGCCACGTCCGCAATCGAGCCGGACGTGATCCAGGCCTTTTCGCCATTCAGGACAAACGAGCCGCCGTCCTTCACTGCCCGCGTGCGCATGTCGCCGGGGTTCGAGCCGAAGTCCGGTTCGGTGAGTCCGAAGCACCCCACCGCTTTGCCTTGCTGAAGCGCCGGGAGCCACCGATCCTTCTGCTCCTCGCTGCCATAAGCGTGGATTGGATACATCACCAGAGCGCCTTCAACGGAAACGAAACTTCGCAGCCCGCTGTCTCCCCTTTCAAGCTCCTGCATCATGAGTCCGTATTGCACGTTGGACATTCCGGCGCAGCCGTAGCCGTGGAGATTCGCGCCGAAGAAGCCCATCGCGCCCATGGGCTGAATCAGGTGGCGGGGAAACTTGGCCTCGCGATTCCATTCCTCAATGTGCGGAATCACCTCACGGGTGACAAACTCACGCACCGTCTCCCGAACCAGTTTCTCCTCGTCGTTGAAAAGCGAGTCCACCTCCATGAAATCGACACCGTGAAAGGGAATCATATTGTTTCTCCTGTGAACCCGGGCCTGGGCGGTTTCAGCCGGATCATTCATGAGCTTTTAGCCGAGGGCCGTAAAGCCACGGCTTTGACCGTGCCCTTAAGGCGTAGGGGCGCTGCTTGCCGC
>JBOGJX010000312.1:0-5309 GCA_050745285.1 Terriglobia bacterium | reverse complement strand
CCATTGGTCAGCCACGTTGTAGAAATACGCCCCAAACTGCTTTCGATAGGGTTCAAAGGGAGGGATGTTGAAACCAAAATCGAAGTACATCAAATCCGGGTGGGATTTATCCACGATTTCAATGGTCCGCGCGTACCAGTCCTGCAGGAATTCCAGCGAGGGAGTCTGCCGCAAATCATGCGGCTGGTTAGTGGCGGGCGCCGTGGGAGCGTGGATGGGGCCGTAGAGGCCGGCATAAAGAGGGTTGTTGGTGTCGAAGTCATCCGCAAAGGTATAGTAAGACCAATGGAACCCGCGATGCGATGAAACGCCAAAGCGCATTCCTTGGTTGCGCACCTCGCGCTCCCACCCCGCGATGGTGTCGCGGCGGGGTCCCATCTTAGCGGCGCACCATTCCGTCAAGTGCGAATCGTACATGGGAAAGCCGTCATGGTGCTCACCTACCGGGACAATGTACTTCGCGCCCGCCTTCTTATAAAGTGCGACCAATTCGCCGGGATTCCACCGCCCTCCCCGGAACATGGGAATGAAATCCTTATAGCCAAACATTGACTGCGGCCCCCAGTGCTGCTGGTGCCACTGGAATGCCGGGTCCTTCCGCTGGTACATTAGGCGAGGATACCATTCGCTTGCGTGCGCAGGCACAGAGTATATGCCCCAGTGCATGAAGATGCCGAACTTGGCGTCGCGATACCAGTCGGGAACGTTATATTGCGAAAGGGAATCCCAAGTGGGCTGAAACTTGCCGGGAAAAGGTGAAGTGATGGCGCGCCCGAGACTGGCTGAGTAGGGCCACGCCGCAAGCGAAGCTCCCGCGAGAGAAGCGCTCTTTAGAAAAGTCCTTCGAGAAAAAATTTGGCTCATGGTATTCCTCTCCCGTGATGTAGGCTTGCCCGTCTCTGCCGCACATTCAGCCGCCTGGTTGGCGTAGGCATTCTTGAATTTCGGGTTCATGAACCACTGGACTTAGCTGAAAGCAGCGGCGGCAGGCGACGGTTGGACGCTTCCCAGATTCAAGGGATCCTGCGTTGTGGCAGTGGGCGCCTGGGCCGCCGTTGTGAGGGTGTTGAGGTTTTGCGCCAAAAGTTGATCCGTGAAATTGATTGGCGCCTGCCTTGGCCACCACATTACTAATGCCGCCGGTCGCGCCACCCACTTCAGCCGAGTCATTGTGAGACTCAACTTTGAATTCCTCAACCTGGTTCACGATAGGCGCAACGTTATAGCTGCTGATGAATGAATTCTGATCGTTCAGCCCGTCCAGCACCGTCTGCGTGGTCTCACCCACCGGCAGAGTCAGGTTAAACGCTGCGGTCTGGTTAACGTAGAACGAGAACTGCTTCTGTTGGGTCGTCTTGAAGACTGCGTTGTTGCCCACATGAATGATGCATCGACCTGGCTGAATGCCCGTGATGACGTAGTTTCGCACGTTGTTGGTGGTCCTGGACTGCTTCACATTAGTACATCGTACAGTTAGTCACTTATATTATACTTTTTCCGGCGCTTGGTTTCTTTGGGTACGCCGCCTGATAGTCCCGAGTCGCCTCGATGATGTGTTGCAAATGCTCCGGACCTTTCGTCCAGATAAAGAGAGATTACGCACACCCCGAACTGCGAGCTGAGCTGGCTGAGCGTCTTCTCAACCCGGATCGCCTCGATCGCCACGCGCGCTTTGAACTTCGCACCGTACTGTTTCCTCGCCGTTGTCATGGACCCTCCAACCACGCCCCCTCTTAATCTTATCCGGTGGTCTTAAAATTTGGGGTCCACTATACCACCATGTTTTCTCCCAAGCTGACCACCGTAGTGATTGCGGCCACGAAGATCAATCCTTTAGCGCCGTGCTGGCGCCGGGCCGTTGCGGACAGCGGTAGACACCGCCGCGCACTTCGGCTGGATCGGCGAAACGGTCCTTCAAATGGGGAATATACTCCAAAAACAGTTTTTCATGGCCGAGCACGATATGGTTGAAAAGCACTAAGTGCTGATGGATCTGGCCCATATCCCCCACATGAGGAATAACCGGCAGCCCGAATTTTCGCGCCATCAGGCTGACAGCGATAAATTCGCTCACGCCCGCCACACGCGTGCAGTCTACCTGAACGATTTGCACGGCGCCTGCCTGCATGAAATTTTTGAAGAGGACACGATTCGGCACGTGTTCTCCGAGCGCAATGGGGATGGGAGCGATGGCTTGAGCTAATGCCCGGTGGCCTGCGATATCATCGGGATGCGTAGGTTCTTCCACCCAATAGGGCGCCATAGGCCGTAACATCCGGCACATTTCCGCCGCCCGCGGCAGGGACCATTGTTGGTTCGCATCCAGCATGATAGGTATGTCCGGTCCGAGCGTTTCCCGCAACAGGAAGGCGCGGCGTACATCGCGTTCGCTATCCTTTGAACCTACCTTGAGCTTGAAGGCCCGGAAGCCCTGCCCAAGCGCGCTCAATGCGTTTTCCTTCACTTGCTCGTCTTCATACTGGAACCACCCAACAGAGGTGTCATAGCCAGGGTAACCCTCTTCCAGCACGCTTTCGCGGCGAGGTCTGCCGGGCGCTTCCTCGCGAAGCAGGGCCAATGCATTCTCTGGGGTCAACACATCCTCCAGATAGGTGAGGTCAAGGAGTTGAACCACCTGCGGAGGACTCAAATCCAGAAGCAGACGCCAGAGCGGAACGCCTCGCGCTTTGGCCCACAGATCAAAGCAGGCGTTGGTGATGGAAGCCAGCGCCAGATGGATGACCCCCTTCTGGGGTCCCAGCCAGCGCAATTGAGGATGCTCCGCAAGACGGTTAGATGTGGCGCCAAAATTGGCCATTAGTTCTTCAATCTCCATTCCTACGAGTGGCGCGGCGAGAAGCTGGATGGCTTCACACACCAATTGATTGCCTTGCCCCAGCGTCAGCACAATTCCCATGCCGTCTCCGCCGGCGTCGCTCAAAAGGCGAGTCACAGCGAATGCGTATTCTGACCCCGAGTGAACCGCGTCTGTGCCAGCCGCAGGCGGAAGCGGAAATCTTGCATCGTGCGTTTCAACACGGCGTACTACGTGTGATGCCATGACTGTAAATTCCCCTTTTGATAAGAAGCTGCTTTCAAGCCATCCAGCAATAACGGCGGATTTTCCAGCTTAGACGCTTGGTGGAGAAATCGTGCGTGGATGGGTGCGAAAGTTGCGCATAGTGCGGCCCGGCGTCTATCATGAAGCCTTGTTGATCACGGCGCAGACGCCGGGCAAGCGGGTAATTCGGTGAGATGACGAATT
Organism: Terriglobia bacterium; assembly: GCA_050745285.1. Classification (GTDB taxonomy): domain Bacteria; phylum Acidobacteriota; class Terriglobia; order UBA7540; family UBA7540; genus RH2-MAG17b. The sequence continues at coordinate 2,044 of JBOGJX010000312.1, read as the reverse complement.
TTGGGTTTCATTTTCTTCAACTCCGGCTCGAAAGTAGCCAGAGACGTCTGGGCCTCCACCTGCTTGTGCTCATGCTGGTTGTGGCCTCTTGCATCTCAGTTGCCTCCGCGCGGCAAGTCCGCACGGCCCGCGCGGGAGGGTCCATGCAGCCCAGCACGCCTACGATCACCTACCTCAACACGCAGATGGGCGTCCACTACGTAGGCACCAAGGTGTGCGCCACGTGCCATGCGGAAATTTACCACGAATACATTCAGACGGCGATGGGTCGATCGATGACGCTGCCGGGGGATGCCTTACAAGCAAAGCTCGTAGCAGCGCCCGTCACGATCCAATCAAAAAAGCTTGGCCGTGATTTCAAAATGTTCCGGAAGGGTGGTGATCTCTACCAATCTGAATTTGAATTGGACGCAAACGGAAATGAGATCTTCCACGACACCCTGCGGCTTGCTTATGTTATTGGGGCCGGACAAAACGGGATTGGGTACATCGTCCAAAGAGGAAATTATCTTTTTGAAGCGCCGCTCACATATTACGCGCGATCGCATTCGTGGAATCTTTCGCCGGGCTACGAATTCGGTGATTATGGTTTCCTCCGGTCCATGCCGGAGGCCTGCGTTGTCTGCCACAGCGGGCGCGCCCGGCCGGTTTCAGGCCGCCCAGGTCTTTACAAGAACCCTCCCTTTGAGCAATTGGCCATCGGATGTGAGAACTGTCACGGGCCGGGGGAAATACACGTTGCGCAGCGGCTGAAAGGCGCTCCCCTCCGGGGAGCTATAGATCGTTCCATTGTCAACCCCGCCCAACTTCCAATGTGGCTGGCAGATAACACTTGCATGATGTGCCACCAGGCTGGGGATACGCGCGTTCTTCAGACTGGAAGAAGCTATGGAGATTTCAGACCCGGAACGCCCTTGGATAAGACAGTGGCTATTTTCGCCGTTCCTTTCACGCTGAAGTCGCCCCCCCACTCGCCGCTGCTCCAACATTACGAATTGATGATCCTGAGCGAATGCTACCGTTCGAGTGGCGGGAAGATGAGCTGCATCACGTGCCATGATCCTCATTTTCAGCCGTCCGCGGCGCAGGCGCCCGCCTATTACCGCAAAAAGTGCCTGATCTGCCACACGGAGCATAGCTGCACTTTGGCGCTCGCCAAGCGGCTTGAGAAGTCGCCACCTGACAACTGCATTGGCTGCCACATGCCGCAACAGAATCTTCAGCGCATCGCCCACTCAGCGCTCACAAACCATCGGATTATTGCCTATCCTGGAGAACCCTTTCCTGAGGTTGCATTCCATCAGACGACAACTGCCCTTCCGGACCTCGTTCATGTTGACGCCATCCCCGGAACGGATACGGCCCCGTCCCCCATAGCATTATTCCGGGCCTACGGCGAACTCATGGCTAAAAATCCCGAATATAAGGCCAAATATGAAAAACTGCTTGACCAATTGTCTTCGGCGCAGACGCACAATCCTACGATTCTTTCCGCGCTCGCGCGAAGAGAGCTGGCCAAAGGAACGTCCGGAGGCCTGACGGCAGCTAAGGATGATTTGGGCCTGGCTATCGGGAACGGGTCAACGCTAGATTCTGATTACGAGATCGATGCCAGACTGCTGGCCCGCTCCGGAGAGATGGCCAAAGCCATCGCTATCCTGAAACGTGGTATCGCGCTGAACCCCTATTCTCCCCGTCTATACAAGAGGCTGGCGCTGCTGTATATTCGCACTAAAGATTACGACGAAGCGCTAAGCGTCATGAAGCAGGAGATCAAAATTTACCCCGAGGATTCCTTCATGCGAATACTGATCCAGAAGGTTGAAAGACCAGGGCCCGGGCCCTAAAATGCACACGATCCTTTTTTTGCCGCGGGAAACCATCGGCTACGAATTGCGAGGCGCTCTCTGCCAGGTTGTTCTTCAAGCCCGCCATGCCGGAGCTTTGGCGCGAAGGTTACCAGTGGCCCAAGAGGTCTATGCCAGTTCGATAGCTAACACGCTGACGTTTGGGTCCGGAGGTTGCGGCGGCAATTGAATCGAGA
>JBOGJX010000311.1:0-1731 GCA_050745285.1 Terriglobia bacterium | reverse complement strand
CAGTCCCGTGCCAGGATCGTGGCCATGCGGCCCAGGATGTGCGACGCCAGATGCTCGACGTGAACCCAAGGCAGGATGAGAAAGCGAGGATTGTAGGCGAGAAAACGGAGGTTCGAGCGCCGCGCCTCGGCCGACCAGCCGATAAAGCGGTCGCGCGCGCCCAGATGCCGCGGCGCCGAAAGCTGCGCCGAGCGCAGCCCCAGCCGGTGAAGATCGCGTAGCACGCCCAAATCCCCGTCCAGGTCGTAGCTGCCCTCGATATCGAGCACCGCGGCGATCTTGCCTTTGGCTCGGATCCGCTCCACGTCATCCGCGTTCAGCGCAAGCTCCACCTGATCGCGGTTCATCTCCAATTGGCGGAGCGCCGCGTCAATACGGCGCAGCGCCTGCTTGGTCTCGAAGCGGCCGGGGTAATACTCTTCGGGCACGAAAACGGAATAGAAGAACGCGCCAACTCCACCCTCCCGCGCCCGCACCAGATCCCATTGCCCATCACTCTTACGCGTGCCGATGCTACCGCCGTGATAGAACTCACGGTCCCCGGCGTGAACGTGTGCGACGAAGAGGAGCGAGCGCTTATGTATCTACCTCGCGCGCGCGGAGACCTCGGGCTCGCTGGCGCGGCCCAACGGACGTGCGGACCGTTTCCACGAGCGACCAGTAGGTATAATCTTTGCCCTCATTCGCCACCTGATACGGTCGCAGGAACATCCCTGCTGATGTTGCCACCCAACGGCGGTGAAAAACAAGAGAATAGGTTTTCACTACATCGACTTTCCGTCAGACCGGTATTGCCGCAAAACGAGTTGCTGAAAACCAGCCCCACAAAATAGTTGTTTGCGGTCCTTAGCGGACGAACTTGGGCGAACTGGCGCCGACGCCCGCAGCGACATCCAGGTCATGATGGAGAAATGACCCGAAGGCCGATGGTCCCTGAAGTATCGAGCGCAACTTTTGCGGACTTGTGAAGTGTGGCTGGTTACGGACCGCTAGCGGGCAACCGCTGGTCCAATGCCTGAAGCAATTCGTTAGGCGCCAGCGGTGTTCGGCCGTTTCCTGAAACGAACAAAATCTTATGCTGAGGGTTGAGGAGAATCAGGGCGGGGTACCAGGTAATCTTCAAATCATTCTTAATAATGCTTTCGGTACTCTTCGGCTCAACCTGCAACCAGGGAATTCGATCCTTTGCGACGAACTCCTGAGCCTTCATGAGCGTCTGGTCACTATCCAGGCCGAGGATCTCGAGTCCGCGGCTCTGGTAAAGGCCACGGGCCTTTTTAAGAACCGTGATCTCATGCACGCAAGGTTGGCACCATGTAGCCCAAAATTCCATCAACACATAGTGCCCGTCAAAGTCAGCCAGGTGATGCTCGTGACCTTCGAGATCTGTAAAGGTGAAGTCCGGCACCGTCATTCCCGCTTCCGGCCGGACAGACTTCGCCTTGCGGCGGGCACTGAGCGGCTGCGAACCCATGACAGTGAATGAGGCTATCAGGAAAACAATGGGGACCGCGTGTCGAATCAAACGGATATTCCCTAAAAGCGAGTCGAATAGGTCAGTTCCCACATTACCCCCGGGACCGTCGCGTCTACAACCTTTTGAATCAGGGCCACGTCAAAGTTGCCGAACTATAACAGCACAAAGGGCCGCGATTTTGGGCTGGCAATTTCATGGCGGATTTGATAGCCTTCCGTCATGGAAGAATCCCGTGCCTCGCTCACCGCGCTCTC
>JBOGJX010000310.1:0-4098 GCA_050745285.1 Terriglobia bacterium | reverse complement strand
GAGAGCGCGGTGAGCGAGGCACGGGATTCTTCCATGACGGAAGGCTATCAAATCCGCCATGAAATTGCCAGCCCAAAATCGCGGCCCTTTGTGCTGTTATAGTTCGGCAACTTTGACGTGGCCCTGCCGCCATCCCGAAGAGGTATTGACTTATGCAACTAAGTACCCATCGTTGTAACCTGAAAGCCCGTTGGCCCTTTCTCGCCGTGGTCGCGATTCTTGCCTTCACCGCCGTTTTCCTCTTCGCCTATACCCACGAACAGGACAACGTGAATGGGCCGGTCAAAACGCAGTGGTGCAACGGAAGCCTCAACGATGGCTCTCCCTGCCAGCACACCGTCAACTGGAGTTTTGGGCCGCCGCCAAGGTCCAACATCGATCAGACCGGAGGAGTTGGCTATCAACAGGCCATCCAGGCGGCGTTCAACTCATGGCAGCAGGCAAGCCTGAACGGGAAGCAATTGGTAAACCTCAATATTACGGGTCCGGTGACCATAGCCAACCCGCCGAGCTTCCCTGATCTCCCTAACGCCGTTGACTGCCGGAACGTGATTGGGTTCACCGATATTACCACCACCGATTTCTCGACCGGCACCATTGCATTTACCTCGCTCTTCACTACGGCTGGTTGCACGGTCGCCGGGCCGAACTGCCCCAGCCAAACCCCGCCCAATCAATATCAGTGCACCGGGTCGGCTACCCCGAGCACGGTTTATACGTGCCCGCTGACGTCTTGCATCGTCGATGCGGATATCGAATTTAATCCAGCGGACAGCTTTTCCACAGCGTCCGCTACGCCAACGAAGGATTTTGACCTTCAGGAGATTGCCACTCACGAGATTGGCCATCTGCTGGGAATGGATCACAGCGGCCTTGCCAACGCCATTATGTTCGCCTACGGTGATGCCGGTAGAGTCCCGACGCGCATCCTTTCTGTGGATGACGCGATCGGCATTGGGTCTATCTATCCATCCTCTAACTTTGCGACCGTGACGGGCACTCTCTCGGGCACGGTCAAACTGGGCGGTCAAGGAATTTTTGCCTCGCACGTGGTGGTGATCGACACGAATTCAGGGAATGCAGTAACCGATGGGCTGACGAATGCCGATGGGACGTACAGTATTTTTGTCCCGCCCGGCCAATACAACGTCGTAGCGCTGCCGCTGACTGGAATTTACCATCTCACTCTCGCGAATTTCAACGTATGGGCTTGCGGTTATGGCGAGCTGCCAAGTGGCAACGTCCCGCCCTGCTGCGACCCGACCAACGATCCAAGCTGCAACAAAGCGGGCGCCCTGAGCCCACCCACAAATTACAGCGGAAAGTTTAATTAAGGGGATTGCCTCATTGGGTCATTGATCCATTGAATCGTTGAAAAGCAGTTTGTTGCCGCGTGGGCTTCCATTGATTCAATGAACAAATGAATCAATGATTAAATGACTGTAACTTCGATTCGTTGCAGCCCTGTCGCGCCGTTTGGGTAAATGCCACGCGGGTTGGCGCCTTCAATCCGGCCCTTCCCGTCGATCGCGCGCGCAAGGATGCTATACTTTCCCCGCCGGGCGGTAAGCCACTCGAATTTCCAGAAAGACCAGACCAGGGGCGAGGGATTGCTGTAGACGTCCGCGTCTTGCCATGTGCCGCCGTTATCGAAACTCAGTTGAACCGCCTTGATGCCGTCGAGGTTCCCCACCGCATAGCCGTAGAGCTTGATGTCCCGCCCCGTCAGCCTTGCGCCATCCTGAGGGTCGGTAAAGCGGGCCTGCGCCCAGCGCTCCGCGTCGTTGGTCCAGCCGCGGCTTTCCCAAAAGCCCATATAAGCGTGGTCAACAAATTCAATGCGCGTTACCCACTTCGGTTGCTTCATGCCGAACTTGCCGGGAATGAACACGCGCACGGGATAGCCGTGCTCCGGCGGCAAGTCCACGCCGTTCATGCGGTAGGATAGAAAATTCGTGTTATTCCAGATGCGCTCGATGGGATGGCCGGTGGAATAACCGTCCGCGGCATAGATGATGGCGTGCGTCGCCTTGGAGTCGGGGCGGGCCCGCTCGATCAAGGGTTTGAGCGGCGTTCCCGTCCATCGCGCGTTGCCGATGTCGTGGCCGCCGATGATGTTGGAAATGCACTCGAGCGTCATTTCCTGCTCAATGCGCGGTTGCGACAGCACCTGGTTGTAATCAAGCTCAAAAGGATTCGCCACCAGGCCGTCAATCTTGAAGCGCCAGGTTGCGGCATCCACGCGGGGCGTATCCCCTTTGGTTGTGACGTAGAAATTATCGTTTGGTGTGATCGCCTGAAGAGCAGCCTTTGCCCCATACTGCTGGTACTGCCTGACGGAGAGGTTCCAGTCCGGGTCGGCCAGGGTCTTCATATAATCGGTGGTGGCGATGTACCCCGCCAGGCTGATGCTCCCTGCAACTGCCCCAATCATGAATTTTCGCCGGTCCATACGAGGATTGGATGCGCCCGATTCATCAAAGGACGTATGATGATATGGCGGTTATTGGGAATGGCGTTGGGTCGCTGGAGGCATCTGTAGCGCAGAGTTTTGCTTTTGAAACTCTACCGGTTTTTCGTTGGAACCGGTACAAACCGCCGCAGAGTTTCTGGGTTGCGAAACTCTGCAATGCAAGGCTGTAAATTTTTGTCTTCTTAACAAGCTGAACCGGATTCTGGACGCCTACGAGCCTGCGGCGAACCGGATCGCCAACACGGTCGCCGTAGGCTTTGTGCAGGAGCGCGAGCGCATCATCCGTGAGCAGCAGGAAGCCATTCGTGAACTCTCAACGCCTGTGCTGCAGGTACGCGAGCGGTTGTTGATTCTTCCTATTATCGGCGCCATTGATCCCCAACGCGCCCGCCAGCTTACCGAGCAGTTCCTTCGCGGGATTCGCACCAATCGTGCCAAAGTGGTGGTGATTGATATTACCGGCGTCGCCGCGCTCGATTCTAGTGTGGCGAATCATCTGGTGCAGACGGTGGATGCCTCCAGGCGCTCCTGGGCCTTGCGGACCTTTCCGGCGTCGGCCCGCTCGATCACTTCCTGCATCTCCGCCTCGCTGACCGCCTCCCCCTTCGCCAGCTTGTAAAACAGATTCAGCAGGATCGTCCGCAACCCCAGCACTTCAGCCAACACCGTCTCCTCAGCGGGCGTTGCTGAAGTCTGTCCCACGTTCGCCAGCAACACTCCCCGTATCCATTCGGCCAGCGTCTGCCTGCTTGCCCGCGGCCGTCGTGGATTCCATTGGTTGGCCCGTCAGCCACCATTTGTCATTGCCTTATTCATTGATCGCATACACGCCAAACAGCGGCATGTATGTCATTTAGGGCCTGCGGCCCGCGAAAGTTCATGAAAATGGTTCAAGGTCAGGCAAGGTCGGAGCCTGTGACATTAACCCCTTTGTTTTCAGCACGGCTTATTTCGTGACGAAGCATTTTCGCCCCTGCGCCACCCGCGGGCGTCATTTCTTCGTCGCCTCATGTTCCAGCTTCGCCAGTGCCTCCAACCTTTGCTTATAAGGAACGGTTGCCAGCAGATCGTACTTTGCGCCATCCCACCGCCAGAGCTTGGTCGCTGTCGCATGGTAGTTTCCGTCTGTACCGATTGCCGCATTATTCTGAAGGATCACATTTCCCCAGTACTCGAATCCTGTCCGAGCTCCCCGCTCGAAAACGAGTTTGGCGCCGCCGTTGATGGGCTGGAAGACCTGTATCACTGGCCGGTCTCCCGCCACCCACTCTAGAATAAGATTGGCCCCTGCGAAGAACATATCCGGTGGTGAAGGCGAGAACCCCGGGTACTCAGCAACCGGTTTGGGTGAGTCAGGCCAGTCCGCGATGAAGTAGACACTGTATACCGGCCCAGTCGATCTGCCGCTTTGTCTGACCTCAACGCGGTTTGGTATTCCGCCCTCGGGAGGGAGGAGGGTCAGACAATCTACAACCTTTCCGCTTGGCTTCGATGCCTCGGGACCGACCCTCCGTTTCTGTGCATGCAACGGCAGGAAGTAAAGCGCCGGCGGCCTGCCCCAGGCGCCACTAGGCCTATGACCGTCTGAAAAGGTTATTTATGATACTTCCATCTGGCAACATTTC
>JBOGJX010000309.1:0-3714 GCA_050745285.1 Terriglobia bacterium | reverse complement strand
GCTGCTGGCTCGAGCTTACGCCAAATAGCGTGCAAAATTCTACGCCAAATAATTTGCAAAGTGACAGATTAAAACCGCCAATGGTGCCATAGACTATAACATAAAGGACGTTATGTTATATATTTCGGAAGATGCCTCATTAACCGCGCATGGCTGGCTTTCAGCTAGCTTCGCTTGCTGTCCCTCTTGCCGCTGGTTCTCTTACTGCTTCTTTTTCGCCTACTCTGTGCCAGATCAGACGCGATAGGGCCACGGTCCGTAACTGGCGTTTTAGGGTCACGCAAGTCTTTGCCTGCTTGGGAAGCTTCCTTCTTTGACGTTGCCACGTGTTGTCTCCTTCGTTTGGGAACGGTTTTTCAATCCAATTCTAGACTTGCAACGCGCTGCCTAAAAACTGCGATTCTTAAGCCAAGCGTTGCGTTTGTCGCCAAAATTAAATGAAGCCCAATTGCCCTGCAAGCGGGCTACAAAGAGTACATCTTTGGGATCCAGAACCGTCTTCAGTTGATCGCGAACCTGCCCGGCATCCATGTTGGTGTCAACAAGCCAAACCGATTGCTCGATGTGACACCAAGAGTCGAAGTCAGACTTGATCGCACCGATGATTCGCTCGTAGTCCTCGGCAGTGTCATTCGGGGCCTTCAGATCGTATGCAATGATGTGAACCAACTGTACGGGGCCCTCCTTCTCTCTTTGCCGCTCTCTAAACATTTTGCACATTGGCAGAAATAAAGCGAACCTTATGGGTTGTTAAAGCGGTGCTGCAGGTCTTGCAGTTCCGCGATATCGCGCTCAATGATTAGGACGGCACAGGGGACACAGTAATGATCCCAGCTTCGTCCGTTACGCACCTTCAGGCGCGTGTCCCCCCTCTCGATGCGGTGCATGGCGCTTGCCTGACAATTGTGCGCTTTCTGGGCCTCGTCGATTTCGGCGCGGATCAAAAGCGATTTAATTCTTGGCATTGAAGACCTCCCGGACGGCCTGTTGCACAATCGCGGCAAACTCGCTATTAATCTGATCAAGCTGCGGGCGGGTGAAGTCTCTGCGTTCCCCGGCTTTACGTCCTACGGCTGCATTCACCTGCCTGTCAATGGCAGCCTTCATCACAATGAGATTGGTTCTGCCGAGTCTTTTGCGATCGAGGTCTTGCCCTTTAGGGTTGATGCCTCGTTTCGCCAAAATACGAGCTGCTTCGGTTTTCACCGCCATGTCGAGTTTTGCGCGTTTGGCTTGGCGCAGCCCGACTTTCGTAACAGGAATCGGCTGCAATGCCTGATAAGCTTCTTTCACTTGGTCCGGGCTATATCCCTTCTCCTGAAGGGTTTTCAGAGCTGCAAGTGCGGCGGGATCATCTTTAATCAGCGGGATTTCTTGAAGCCGTACGTCGGTCTGGCCCCGCACGTCAAGAGGCTCAGGGGCTTGCGGTGATGGTGCAAGCGGGTCGATTTGGATCTCATCGCCGCTGGTGAAATCTAGACCCTCGATTGGCAGGAGTTGGTCAAAATAGTCGCGCTCCGCTTTGCTGAACTGCTGGAAATCCTGCCACCGGCGAGCGATGTTGGCACCGGCATGGAAGACCACCACGCCGTTATTTAAGGGATCGCCGGGGGCATCGAGTTTGATCACGCGCATGATCCGACCGACGAACTGCACGAAGGGCGAGAGGTTGGCGAAGATGCTGAACACGGCCGCGACCGCGAGAAGCGGGTGGTCGAAACCCTCTCCGAGCTTTCGGACCTGAACAATTACATCAAGCTGGTCATTTTCCAGCTTTTGCATGACGCGCTCATTATCAGCACTGTCTTCGCGGGAGTGAACGTAATCAGCGCGGCGATTTCGGGCGCGGTAAGCTGCAACGATTTCCCCGCAATGTCGAAAATTGAGAGCTGACGCAATGATCTTCAAGCGCTTCTCACCTGTGGTGGTGCGGAGTTTGTCCAACTCGCGGAGGATGCATCAACGATGGTGTCCCGTGTCTCGTCCGAAGTGACAATGCTGCGCCGAAAGTCCGTGTCCTGCTCCCCAAGCTGGCGCACTTCGTCGAGGCTGACTTCGAGTTCCTGACCGTCCTTGCGCCTGACATAACGGAGTGTGCGAGGATTGAGTACGACGGCCTTGAGGCGTTTTACATAGCCTTCCTGAATGGCGCGGAATACGGGGTACGAATAGAGAATGCGGCCTGCCATAAGCTGGCCGTCCGCGCGCGTAGGAGTCGCGCTGAAATTGACGATTTTTGCTTTTGGAAACTTGGCCCTCAGAGCATCCCAGCTCGCGGCAACATTGTGGTGACCCTCATCGAACTGGATTAGGTCGAAGAAATCATCCGGCAAGTCCTGAAGCCAACGGTTGCCGGTTCCCTGAAGCTGCTGGATGTTGGTAATTACAACATCGGCTTCCTCAAGGTCGGCCCTGTTCGTTGTCGTTCCGCGAATCTCGACGGGTTCAGGATAAGGCTGGCCGTCAAGGACACGGCATTTGATATAGAACATGTCCGGTCGGGATGGATCAAAATCCTTCTGAAGCTGCCCGGCTATGGATACGCTCGGAGCGATAACAAGCGTCCGGGTGGCCTTGAATGCAAACGGGGTGAGAGTGATGCAGCCGGACTTGCCACAACCCACGGGCAGGACGATTCCGATTTCCCGTTCATCGCCGGCTGCTTCAGCGAAGCCGGCCAGCTGCGCATAGGCTTCGCGCTGCGGCGTGCGAATCCGGTCGTTCTCGAGGATATTGGGCTCGCGGGTTTGGAATGGGTTCTTCTCCAACGTCACATATCCTTGTGTTTTGTGCAGATACATTAGCTACGTCATGTCCAGTTGGCCCGAAGCCCACATCTCTGCGAAAACGTACGCTAGGCTCGGACTAAAATCGCTCCTTACCGCTCGATTTCGCAGTTCATATCCAGCTCGATTCCGGCCCGCCTTACGGCCGCTCCTGACCTGTGGCTGGGCGCAGCCGCGCCCGCAGCCGTGCAATTCTGGTTCGGGCGCTGCCCGCCGTCATGCCAGCCATCTCGTGATAGGCGACGCCGGCCGCCACCGCAATAAGAAGGCTCCACTCCGTCGCGTTAACGCTGCCGCGGATCTCCGCCAGGCGAACGCGGGCCAACATCCGCCGCTCCGCATGCGGTTCTTGTCCTGGCCGGAGGTATTTACGCCGGAGCCGGGCATGGTTCCGTTCGACCCAGGACCCGGTCGCCATGGCCCTGTCTACGCCCTGCCGAAATTCTTCTTGATTTTTGGGAACGCCGTCGGATTCGACAGCCGTCAGGAAGTGGGTCAGACCGTTCTCGATACCCCAGGACCGGTCAGTTATCCGGCCGCACCGCGCGGCCTTCGATTGCTGCTCAGCATAAATGCACCACGGAAACGGCAAATCCGCCATACTCATCTTCTTCTGTCGGGATCGCTGTTGATCCCGCGATGATCAAGTGCAGATCAGCCTCCACACTGGTTGCCGAACCCCGAACCGGAGCGCTGTGCCCGGACCGAAGCCGTCGCCGGCCGCCCAATGGAGGGCCATTGCTGCCCTTCACTATATTGTAGTCCAAAAGCTCTTCACGTTACAGCTTGAGGCGGACCCAAGCAGGGCCACGTCAAAGTTGCCGAACTATAACAGCACAAAGGGCCGCGATTTTGGGCTGGCAATTTCATGGCGGATTTGATAGCCTTCCGTCATGGAAGAATCCCGTGCCTCGCTCACCGCGCTCTC
>JBOGJX010000308.1:0-5758 GCA_050745285.1 Terriglobia bacterium | reverse complement strand
CCGATCTTGTAAAGAGGGTAGGTCTGCACTACAACTTGCTTTCGAAAGCTTGTATTGGCCCGCAAGGAGTTAAGTCCGCACGGAGGCCGAATCGCGTTCAGAAAAGTTCCCAACTGCGAAAGTTAGGCTAGGCTCGTTGTCTTGAGTTGTGGTCTCTATGCGCCCGTGCCTCGGCCACGATGCGCCACGTTTACCAACGTTGAGGCTCCCTTTCAGCCCCCGGTTTTTCCTGGTCTCCCTTGCTAGCCTAAGGCAAAACCTCGTTAGAACCGGCGAATCATGGATTGGGGTTATGGCATGTGTTGCAGGTGGTGCGAGCGCCGCTTTGAGAATGGCAGTGAATGCAAGATGCCATGGAGGTTGGTTTTTCCTTTTTGATCACGTCGCGCTCGGCCACTGGACCATGGCAAGCTTTACAAGCGATCTTTGCGTCCTCAACGTGCCTCTTATGAGAAAACAGCACGTAATCCGGAACTTGGTAGATTTGAACCCAGGGTACCGGTTTATGCTCCTTGTAGTATGAGGCAAGCTTCTTAATGTTTGGGCTTTCCGTATTGATGGTTGCGTGGCATCGCATGCATTTCGCCTCTGCCGGGTAGGTCATATCCAGTCCTGATTTCGAAAGTTGGTGGCAATATTGACAGGAAAGGTCCAGTTCCGCGTGCAACTTGTGACTGAATGGAATAGGTTGCGGCTTCGGAGGCGGCTGAATATCCGTTCCAACTGCTGCTTTGCCCTGCGTCCACGGCGAGCCACAGATTGTCAGCGCCATTGTGAGCACACAGAAACCCATTGATCTCTGGAATCTCATTTGGAAACACCTTCTCGCCTCTGAGGTTTGCCCCCGGCATCTTTGCTCCTGGCTCTCTTTCCGTGCAAAGATAGTGGAGCGGCGGGTTTATCCCGCCATCAAGCATTGCAAACGCTTGCGAATGGCGGCATAAATCCGCCTCCGCCGGAGCGTTTCCCGAATTTTGCGCCGGCAAGTAGCTAAGCTATGCCAAGGGGGGGCCTCACGCCAGCGCAAACACTACAAAAGCGTCACCCGCCTTGGTGCGCGGCTTTCCTCCTCCGCCCGCGGCGATGGCGACATACTGTTTCCCACCGACTTCGTAAGTGCAAGGGCTGGCGTATCCGCCGGCTGGCAACTGAGCTTCATAGAGCACAGCCCCGGTTTCCTTGTCGTACGCACGGAACTTTTCGTCCTGCGTTGCGGCGATGAAGACGAGGCCGCCTGCGGTCACTACCGAGCCACCGATGTTTTGCGTTCCGGTGGGAGGAATACCGCGCGTCGTCAACTCCTTGTGCTCGCCCAAAATCACCTGCCAGGCGATTTTCCCTTTATTGAGGTCTATCGCCGTAAGTTGACCCCAAGGTGGCTTGATGGCCGCGTACCCTTCCTGATCGACGAAGCGATTATACCCGGTAATCCCGTACGGATAGCCGGCGCCGGATGGGGCAGGCACCAAAGTCAAAATCCATGGCTCATCGTGAGAGTTAACGTAAAGCCATCCTGTGGCCGGATCGAAAGAACCGCCGTTCCAATTAGTTCCACCGTCAAAACCAGGAAATATAAGTGTCCCTTGGAAACTTGGAGGCGCCCATTCATTCCCAGCGCGAAGCTTCTTGAAGATTCCAAGCGCATAAGCGTGCGCTTCGGGGGAAATGTTCGTAACGTCTTCTTCCGTAAAAAGTTGGCGGGTATATGGCAGCGAATTCGGTTGGGTTGGCCAGGACTTCTCACCCGGCACATCACTGGCAGGCGCCGGCCGTTCTTCTATGGGAATGAGCGGTTTACCCGTTTCCCGGTCAAACAGAAAGAGCTGGCCAAACTTGGTTGTCTGCGCCACCGCATCGATCCTGCGGCCGCCATGGTTTACCGTGACCAGGCTCGGAGCGGAGGTTAGGTCCCGATCCCATAAGTCGTGGTGGACAATTTGATAATGCCAGAGCCGCTTTCCCGTCGCAGCGTCTAGGGCGATGACGCAATTAGCAAATAGATTCTTTCCGAGCCGCTGACCACCGTAGAAATCAAACGCGGCTGAACCCGTGGCGAGGAACACCCATCCTCGTTTTTCATCGACGGTCATGCCGCCCCAATCGTTGGCGCCACCCGCCGTTTTCCACTGATCGCCGACCCACGTATCGTGGCCAAATTCTCCGGGCCACGGAATCGTATGGAAAATCCAAACCGTCTTCCCAGTGCGAATATCAAAGGCGCGCACGTGCCCGGGCGCTGCGGGATCCGGGCCCTCTCCCACTTCGGACCCTAGGATGATCAAGTTTTTATAAATGACTGCCGGCGAGGTCACATCATAGACCAACCCTGTTACATCGCGGCCAAGCCCTTTCGTGAGATCTACGGAACCTTGGTCACCAAAGGAGGGAATGGGCCTTCCAGTTCTCGCATTCAAACAATACAGGCGAGAGGCAGCCGTGAAGATAACCCTTTTGTCTTCTCCATCCTCCCAATACGCCACTCCCCGATTGACGCCTCGAAGGGACTCGGCGTCTGGATTGTGGTATCCGGAATCCTTTTGAAATGGGTCGAAGCTCCAAATGGGTTGTCCGGTGGCAGCATTCAGGGCACGGGCGCTCACAAGCGCGGTGGTGATATACATGACCTCACCGGCCACAATGGGTGTGCATTCGATCGTCGTTCGCGGGCGCTCCCGGCTGTCACCCGTATGATATACCCAGGCTATCCGGAGATTGTGAACGTTGGAGCGATTAATCTGGTCCAGGGCGGAATAACGCGTCCCGCCTGGATCTCCTCCGTAGCAGCGCCATTCTGCCGGAGCATAACTTGCGCTGGTGCGGCTGGATGAAAACGCGTTCGGCAAAAATGACGGCGCCAGCGCAGTTATTGCGCTCTGTTTAAGAAAAGAACGGCGAGTGACTCGAATCGACATATTATCTCCTCCTTCTGCACTGCTGGATCCTACTGCACTGACTTATATCAAGCGGATGGCCGGATTAATGGTGAGACGTGCTCGCGCTCATTTTGACGGTTAGCCGGTTGCTGAAAAATCCCGCGTCAAGGATGTAGCGGCGATTTACATCGCCGCAAGTCAAGTGTTCTCATCGCACCAATGGCGGCGTGAAGCCGCCGCTACACGTTTTCCAGCAACCTGTTAAAGGCAATTTTAGTCTATCTTCATTTGAAGATGCCGTATTTTTCGCATACTTCCCGGAGTGTCCTTCCCGACCCCAGCCATTCTTCAATTCGTAACCCGAAGAAAAAGTGACGCAACATAGCGCCGCCATTCTGGCGGCAGAACCACGGGCTAGCGGGACGCTGGCGCTGCGGCGCAATTAACATCGCCAAACTATTGGTCGTGTCGGCCAGTAATCGCCTAAACTGAGGACGCCGATGAACCCGCCGCTTTCGCTAGTTCTTTCCTCAAAGAATTCACGGCGACGATTGTGTTCTCATTGTGCTTTGCCAAGCCCTTCGTGGTAATCTGCTGTTCGGATTCTTCGGGTGGCGCTCCATTTCTGCATAGCCTCTACGACCGGCTTATTGCGACTTCGCGTTGAACGCATCTCTCAATGCGCGCCGCTCGCTTAATATCTGTTGGCGTAGGGGCGGTGCTAGCTGCGCCCTTCGAGGCTATTATCCATGGGTCTCAAGTTTCAGATGATAATGTCCGCCAGCCCTACATGTAAAAACCTGCTCGCTCATTTCGCAGCTACGATTTTAACCCTTCTGTGCGCATGCCAATCCTTCGCCACCCCGGCAAGAGAGAATGCGCTCATCCGTGCCCATGTCCTCGATGCCAGCACAGGGCTGACGATTCCCTGTACCGTTGCGATCCGGGCCTCGAACAACTCCATTGTGATCGAAAACCCTGATTTTGCGGGAGGGTTCAGGTCGAGCGGCCAGTTCGAGAAAGCCGTTCCACCCGGAGAAACAACGATAACGATCAGCCGTGGATTTGATTATGTTGCCGTCCAGCAGAAACTCGAATTGAGCCCTGGGCAGCGGGTGCAACTCACTTTCCGCCTGCATCGCCAGACCGGGCTGCGCCGCCTGGGATGGTACGGTGGCGATAGCCACATCCATATGATCCACGGTGCGGGAAAAATTCTTGTGGACTTCCCTGCCGTGGCTCTGGCGGGGAGGGCCGCCGGGCTGGATTATATGTCCATTGCGCAGGACTGGAATCTCCCTGCCGCTCAAATAACGCCAGCGCATTTGACCTCATTGTGCAATAGCCTTAGCACGCCGGATTTTATTTTTGCGTGGAACATGGAGGCGCCCAAAAGCTATTGGCGTGGCGATGTCACCCGTTGCCTGGGACACTGTTGGGAACTGGGCATGCGCGGTTACACGCCGAAGGGCCAGGACGCCATCCAAGAACTGTTCCGGATGAGCGCTCACGATTATGAGAGTGAAAAAACTCCAACTCCCAATTTTGAATCGCAAGCCCTGATTCATGCTCTGGGAGGCATCGTTGCGTATACGCATCCTTGCCGTTGGTGGTGGGGAGATTGGGGAGGTGAAGGCATATACCCCAAAGAGGCGGGAAAGTTCATTTCAAACTTGGCGCAAGAACTACCTTATGACACGGTGGTGGGACCTACCTACGATACGATGGACATTCTGATGCAGTCTTGGGACCAGGAAGCCGATCAAGAAGCTCAGCGACTTTGGTTCCTATTGCTGAATAAGGGATATCGAATACCGGGCACCGCCTCCACGGATTCCACCTTCAATAACCCAGATAGCGCATTGCCGGGAATCGTGCGCGTCTACACCCGCGTTGAAGGCACGCCCAGCATTGCGGCGATTGCGCAGGCCATGAAAGCCGGCAGGAACTTTGTGACCAGCGGTCCCCTGCTATTGCTGAAAATCGGGGGCCATCCTGTGGGAGATGTTATCCACGTCAGCCAGCCTTCAAGTTTTCAAGTGAGAATACGGGCTTGGCCCTCCGGCATGGTAGGCGAGCGCCTTACGAAAGTGGAATTGATTCGCAACGGTGAAAGCGTGAAATTGTTCCCGGTCAGCGGCGGGCGAAAAGAGTTCAAGGCTGAATTCACCGTCCACGAAGCCGGCTCTGCGTGGTATATCGCGCGCTGCTTCGGGTCCAATGATTTGCAGGTTGCCATCAGCGATCCGATTTATTTCGAGGGCCGTGGCTATAAGCCGCCGCAGCCCACGCTGGCGCACGTTACCGGGACCGTTACCGATAGAGCCACGGGGAAACCGTTGGATGGCAAGTTGGAGGTTGTCCGCATGGTGGGCCTCCAACCATCTCAGCTTTCAACGCAGGAATTCACGGGCGGGCGATTCACCCTCGACGTTCCCGGAACCGCAAGGTTGCGAATACAAGCGCCGGGCTATGCGCCACTGATGAAGAGTGTATTCATGGACTATCCACCTCTATTGCGCATGACTCTAAACATGCGGGAGGCAGAGATCACCGATTGGCGGACGTTTGAGGAAATCAAGTATCTGCTGGGCAGCGTAAGGCTTAATTTCCAACTTCGTCCATTGGATGGCAAGAAACACGCCGCTCGGTAAGGCCCTGCTGGACCGGCATTAAGTCCGCAGCAATTGCTTTCGCTTGTTGTGGCACTGAAGTCGTGAATTAAATTAGCTTCCAGCGAGGACTCTTCCCATCTGAGGCAGCAAGACCATTTTTCGTCGGCAATTAGCCCGGATTATTCATGAACTCGCTAGACAAAAACGGAAGGGCACGGTTTTAACCGTGCCGTTACAGGCGCCTCCCGAGACTTCTTTCCTTTCGTACCG